>JBILBT010000017.1:0-21487 GCA_044353545.1 Crocinitomicaceae bacterium
TGCTGTAGCACATATTCCAATTCATCCAGCCCCTTGAGACCAATTTCACTTTCCGCAAGGAAGCTACGCATGAGCCCAAGTTTATGATCGTTCGATCCTGTAAACCCAAACAATGGGCGAATTCTTTCAATCGCCTGATTCGAAACGCCTTTCGCAGACAATTCATTCAATACGCCTTCTTCACCGATTTTATCTAGTTTATCAATGGCGACCGTAATGTCAATCAATTTATCTGATTCGCCACTCACTTCAGCGATTCCTGTCAAAATCTTGCGGTTATTCAGTCGAATGGTGAAGCCTGGTAGCTTTAAGTCAGTCAATACATGATCGAACAAGAGAACAAAATCAACTTCGTAGATCAACGAATCGCTTCCAACGACATCCGCATCACACTGGTAGAACTCTTGATAGCGTCCATGTTGAGGTCGGTCAGCGCGCCAAACCGGCTGAATTTGATAGCGTTTAAAAGGAAATGAAAGTTCATTTTGATGTTGAACAACGAAGCGAGCAAAGGGAACAGTAAGGTCGTAGCGCAGCGCTTTTTCAGACAAAGACGACGCGAATCTCGGCAAGTTATCTGCGGCAAGCGCTTCCAAATCTGCCTTACGCACCTTTTCACCAGAGTTTAATATGCGAAAAATGAGTCGATCACCTTCTTCTCCATATTTGCCCATAAGGGTAGATGACAATTCGAAGGACGGCGTTTCTATAGGCACAAAACCGTAGGTCTTGAACGAACGCTTGATCGTTTCAAAAATATAGGTTCTTCTGGCAACATCTGCTGGAAGAAAATCACGTGTTCCTTTTGGTATGGATGGTTTTTGAGACATGTGCGCCACTTTGGTGGGCAAAGATAGGGAATAATCAGCAGTTTAGCGGCATTTTCAGCACCCTAAAAGCATGTTTTTCGGCGCTTTCAGACACTTGTTTTCCCCAACCAACGCAACACATTGTCATGCCAAATCACATCAGATTCTTCCTGAGTTAAAATACCTGATTCAACGGCAAAATCAATCACACGTCCTGGATAAGACCGCGCCACCCCTTCCATTTCTCCTAAAGGATAGGGATCGTCAAGCCCAGCTACAATTTGGGAGGCGCCAGCACGTGTTTTGATCAGCTCCAATGTATGTGAGTCGTGTACCAAAGAATCGAAAAACAGATTTGGATGTCCTAGTGCCTCTCTTGGATTTGTGGCTCCCTCAAACAAATCTGGACGACCGTCAAAACCTTGCAATCTCCTGCCATAGTTCGCCTGTCCGAGCATGCAGCCATGCGCAAAGCAGGTGCGCACGTTTGGAAAGCGGTGTAATATGTCCTTCAATGTAAACAAGTGCAAGGTATCTGCCGTTTGCGCCATCATCCACACCAAGTGAAATCTCCAGTAAATGTCCTTCAGTTTGACCATCTTTTCAGCGTCGTACGGATGAATTTCAACGGCCAATTTGTACTTGTTGGCCAATTCAAAGATGGGAAAAACACTTTCATCCGCCACAGACAACCATTCTCCTGCTGCATTGAGGTAATGTGTTGGCAAGCAGAGTAAAGACAGGTGAAGTTCCTCTACGCAGCGTTCAATTTCTCGCAAGGCATCGTCCATGTACAGGGGCTGAACAACAAATCCACTTGTGAATTTATCGGGGCGTCGTTGTTGCACACTGGCATTGAAATCATTTTGCCAACGAATAGCATCGTCGGCATCTTGTCGTTCCCAACCGTTGCAATAAATTTGAGACAGATTGAGCATGACACCATGATCAATGGAATAACGTTCCATCCACTCCAATTTTTCAGCGAAAAAAAAGCTGGGATCCGTAATAGGACGCGACCAATCGTCTTGTCGCATAAATTTCTTGTCGTTATCGATCCAAAACAATTTCTTTTCACGCATGAAATTCGGAATCTCATAAGGTTCAGGGAGCAAATGTCCGTGTCCGTTGATTCGTTTTTTCATGGTAAATAGAATTGTTGTTTTACGAAAATAGTGAATCTACAAATTCGTTGCGGTCGAATAACTGAAGGTCATTCATTCCTTCCCCTACACCGATGTATTTCACAGGAATTTTCATTTGATCCGATATCCCAATAACAACGCCTCCCTTCGCCGTACCATCCAATTTCGTGATGGCCAATGCACTGATATCTGTTGCCAAGGAGAATTGTTTTGCTTGTTCGTAGGCATTTTGTCCTGTGGAGCCATCCAACACGAGCAAAACCTCATGTGGTGCACCAGGGATCACCTTGTCCATGACTCGTTTGATCTTCGTCAATTCGTTCATCAGATTGACTTTGTTGTGCAAACGACCAGCAGTATCGATGATAACCACATCAGCTCCTTGCGCTTTAGCTGATTGCAAGGTATCGAAAGCGACAGAAGCCGGGTCAGCGCCCATCCCTTGCTGCACGATTGGAACCCCAACGCGTTCAGCCCAAATAATAAGTTGATCAACAGCAGCTGCTCGAAACGTATCTGACGCACCAAGTACCACCTTCATTCCTGCCTCCTTAAATTGATGTGCAAGTTTTCCAATGGTCGTTGTTTTTCCCACACCATTTACCCCCACGACCATAATAACGTAGGGTTGACCTTCAATTTTTGGCAGTTGGAAATCGATTTTTCCGTTAGAATTATTTTCTTCGAGTAGTCCAGCGATTTCTTCCTTTAGGATTGTATTCAACTCATCCGTACCAAGAACTTTGTCGCGTGAAACGCGATTTTGAATGCGTTGAATAATTTTAAGGGTTGTTTCAACACCAACATCCGAGGTGATGAGAATTTCTTCGAGATTATCGAGTACCTCTTCATCGACTTTTGATTTCCCGACAATCGAGCGCGCGATTCTGGACAAAAAGCTTTGTTTTGTCTTTTCCAGCCCTTTATCTAGAGTCTCCTTCTTCTCTTTTGAGAATAGTCCAAAAAACGCCATGTGCTTATATCATAAAAAAAGCTTCCTTCAAAAACGAAAGGAAGCTTAAAGTTATACAAAACAAGGTGAAAATACTAGCTCTTTGTGAACCACTCTTTCACTTTGTCGTTGTGTACGATCTCTTCTTTAAAAGTGTAGGCATTTGACTTTTCAGACTTCACCATTTTAATCACTTTTGTATGCTCTTTACCTCCACCTTTCTGGAGTGATGCCACTACTTTCTTTGCCATGACTCAATATTATTTAATCTCTTTGTGTACTGTGTAACGCTTCAAGATCGGGTTGAATTTTTTAATTTCCATTCGATCTGGCGTATTCTTACGGTTCTTCGTTGTAATATAACGAGAAGTTCCCGCCATACCTGAATCCTTGTGCTCCGTGCACTCTAGGATTACTTGTATTCTATTGCCTTTTGCTCTCTTAGCCATTCTGCTCTTATTAAAAATCTACCGTTTCCCAACGGGTAGAACATGGATTATTTCAAAAAACCTTTTTCACGCGCTTCTTTCAAACACGCTGAAATTCCTTTTTTATTGATTGTTCTCAATGCTGAAGTTGAGATCTTCAATGTGATTGTGCGATCTTCTTCCGGAATGTAGAACTTCTTAGAGATCAAATTCGGAAAGAATTTTCTTTTGGTTTTTCGGTTGGAGTGAGAAACATTGTTTCCTACCATTACCGATTTACCTGTTATTTGACAAACTCGTGACATGTTTTCTTAGTGTTATCCTTATTCTAAAATGGGGTGCAAAGTAAATACTTTTTTGGAAAAGGAACAAGTATTAACTACTTTTTTTCGTGATGAATTTCTAAAATTTCGCAACGGAGCAAATTTAGCGTTGTCAACACGGTCATTTTAATGTTGCGTTCTCTATCGTCACCAAAGCGGAAATGCTGCACAAAAGTCCTTGATGGCCCTGCAATGGCTACCCAAACAGTGCCCACAGGAATCTCCTCTGTACCTCCATCTGGACCGGCAACCCCAGTGGTTGAAACGCAGTAATCTACATTCAATTTTTTTCGTCCATGCTCCGCCATTTGGCGTGCAATTTCTTCGCTCACCAGTCCATTTGACTGAATAGCCATCGAATCAACATCGACAAGTGAAATTTTCAAGGCTGGATCATACGCCACAATGCTCCCTTTGAAATATTCAGATGCACCAGGCCGACTAACAATGTCTTGTGCAATTGCTCCCCCAGTCAAACTTTCAATAGTGCCAATAAACACCTTTTTTTCTTGACAGATCAATCCTACGACTTCAGTGAGTGTTTGCGCTTCAACCCCGAAAACATAATGGGGCAATTCGCTTTGGATTTCATCAAAAAACGCATCAATTTCAGGTTTATCTTCGATTCCATTTGGAGATGTAATGCGCAGCTTTACCATCCCCGGTGAAGGCAAATAGGCCAAGCCAAAGCCGCGAGCACGGACCCTATTTTCCCAATCAGCGATGCGTTCTGCCAAAAATGACTCACCCAATCCTTGAGTCAAAATGGTTTGGTGATAGATTGATTTTAGGGCAAAGCGTTCACGCAGGCGTGGCATAACTTGCTCCAAAACAATTCCTTTCATTTCGTATGGAACGCCGGGTAAACTCACAACAATGCTGTCGTTTTGTTCAAACCACATTCCAGCAGCTGTCCCATAATCGTTTGTCAATAGTGTACATCCGACAGGTAATTCCGCTTGGCGTATATTCGATTCCAGCATGGGACGGTTGCGTTTTGAGAAGTATTCCTCAATTTTTTGCAAGGTTGGAATGTGAATTTCAAGTGTTGTTTCAAACAACTCACACAAGGTGTGTTTGGTGATATCGTCTTTCGTTGGGCCGAGTCCTCCAGTGATGATGACCAATGTGCAGTGCTCCATTGCCTCAAGCACCGTTCGTTTTATTTCCTCTTTGTCATCGGAAATAGCGATCACACGGTGTACAGAAATTCCGTTTGCACTGAAGAGTTGTCCGAGCCACGTTGCATTGGTATTGACCGTTTGCCCGATCAGCAGCTCATCACCGATTGATATGATTTCGGTCTTCATTTGGACATTTTTTTAAATTTGGCGATGGACTCGATGTGTCCCGTATGTGGGAACTGGTCCACAAAAGAGAGCTTCTCCAGTTCATATCCTGCCGAGCGCAAGGTATCTGCGTCTCTTGCTTGAGTTGATGGGTTACACGAGATATAAACGATATTTTCAGCACCTAAATCGATTGTTTTCTTGAGCGTCTTGGGTGCAATTCCAGCGCGTGGGGGATCGAGAATAACTGTTGCAATTTTGCCCAAATATTCTGGATGTTCCTTTAAGAATTTACCCACATCAGCAGCGAAAAACTTCACTTTATCAATGCCGTTTCTGTGTGCATTTCGGACAGCATCTTCTATGGCTTCAGGAACGATATCCACCCCTATCACCTCAATATCTGGCCGTTGATTGGATAATATTTGGCCAATAGTCCCCGTTCCGCAAAACAGGTCCATGACAGCTGAACCTTCTGGCACAGGCTCTTCAAACACATAGGACAGTGCTTTCGCATATAATTTTTCCGCACTTCGAGGGTTGGTTTGAAAAAAACTCTCCATGGATATTTCAAAGGAAAGACCGAGTAATTTTTCGATCACAACGGGTTCACCATAAACGAGTCGCCATTGTCCATTTTCAATTTTGGCTCGATCTGCCACATTATCGTTGATCGTATGCTGAAATCCTGCGAGTCGTTTGCCCAATTTCCCCAAAAGAAAATCAGAAAATGCATCTACATCAAAGAGATCCAATCCCACCGATGAAGTTACTAAGTTGATCAATAAGGCATCTCCATCGAATGATTTACGTACCACAATATGCCGAAAGAAACCCTCTTTTCTTGGTGGATGCCAAGCTGGCAATCCTGTAGCTTTTAGAAACGCTCTTATTTCAAAAAGCATCGTTTCCCACTGTTCATCAAACAATCCGCTTGCCCGGTTTAAATTTTCAACCTTCCACCATGTACCACGGCGTTTGAAACCAAGCGCAAAGGATTCGTCAACTTCCTCACCCGATTCAAGGTCATGTTCGATGGTTGAAAAGCTGTACTCCATTTTGTTTCGATAGAAAAAATGAATTGGAGAAGCGATAAACTCATCAAATTTAGTGGCAATATCTGGCATTCCACCGATGCGCGAAAACACATCCAAGGTCGACTCTTTTTTCTCTTTTTCCTGCAATTCTATAGGGACAAAAATGTAGGGTCCACCTGAAATTTCTTGAAAGGGCAGATCTTTTTCATCCGCAGACCTACGAATCACGTCAATCAGTTTTCCCTCGGCATGTCGTTTCCGTTTTACATCTATTTTGACACGCACGCGTTGACCGGGAAAAGCGTTGTCAACAAAAACGACATAGCTTCCCTCCTCCGTTTGAATCCGAGAAATTCCGCGACCGCCAAAGGCATATCCACTTATTTCTAGTTCGACGATTTCTCCTTTTTGAAACATGATTACAAGTGAAAAATTAAGAATTGAGAATTAAAAATGAAGGACAAAGGATTTCAAGATTTGGTGGCTGAGGCACTCGAAGCCACAAAGGAAAATGGGACAAAAGACAAAGGACTTCAAGATATTAAGTTTTTAGGACAAAAGAAATGAGACAATGGACAACTTCTTCGCTCTTTGAGCTTCGAAGGTTGAAAGAAAAAGGATGAAGTATTTCATTTCATTTTTAATTTTTCACCCTTAATTTTCAATTCTTAACTCTATCAAATCATTCCTCGAATAATTCCTTTATCGGAAGTTTCTACAAAGTCAATGATCATTTGCCGAAGTGGCGAGTCTGGCATTTGATCACGCACAGCTTCAAGTCCTTTCGAAATGTTATTGTTTTGAACGTATAGAATACGGTATATATCTTCAATCTCACGCACTTGATCATCTGAATAACCCCTTCGTCGGAGTCCGACAGAGTTAACCCCTGCAAATGTCAAGGGTTCACGGGCCGCCTTAATGAATGGTGGTACATCCTTTCGAATCAATGAAGCGCCACCAATGAAGGCATGTGCACCGATGTGTGCAAATTGCTGTGCAGCCACTTTGCCTTCTAGAATTGCAAAATCATCGATTTGCACATGTCCAGAAAGACCGGTATAACTCGCGAGGATCACATTGTTTCCAATTTGGCAATCGTGAGCAATATGAACATAGGTCATCAAGAGACAATTGTCGCCTATACTCGTTTTCCATTTATCTTTTGTTCCTCTGTGGATGGTTACGCATTCGCGGATGCGCGTATTGTTTCCAATTTCAACAGTGGTATATTCACCCTCGAATTTTAAATCTTGAGGAATAACGCCAATCACAGCACCGGGGAAAATCTCACAATCTGTGCCTATGCGTGTTCCAGGATATAGCGTAACATTGGGATGAATCTTTGTTCGATCACCAATAACTACATCTTCATATATGGTTGAAAAGGGTTCAATAATCACCCCCTCTCCGATGGTCGCTTCTGCTGATACGTATGCAAGTTTACTGATCATTCTGCCGCTTTATCCTTTACGACTTGAGCAAGCATCTCTGCTTCCATTACCATTTTTCCGTTGACATAGGCTTTTCCACCCATTTCAACAAGTCCTCGTCGAATAGGCGAAAGTAGGTTTAATTCGAACACCAATGTATCACCTGGTAAAACTTTCTGCTTAAATTTTACCTTATCTATTTTCATGAAATAGGTAGAATAAAGGTGTGGTTCATCGACTTTGCTCAATGCGAAAATTCCTCCTACTTGCGCCATTGCTTCTATTTGAAGCACCCCAGGGAAAACTGGATTTCCTGGGAAATGACCTGTAAATATAGGCTCATTCATGGTCACGTTCTTCACCCCAACGATAGATTCCTCATGTATTTCCATGATTTTATCGACCATCAAGAAAGGAAAGCGATGCGGCAACATCCGCTCGATGTCGTTGATGTTGTAGAGCGGTGCTTTTGTTAAATCGAAGTACTTTCCTGCTTGTTCTTGTTTTTTAATCTGGTCCTTGAGAACTTTTGCGAAACGCACATTCCCGGAGTGACCTGGACGAGCGGCAAGGATATGTGCCTTAATTGGGCGACCAACTAGCGCTAGATCGCCAACAATATCGAGCAATTTATGTCGTGCTGGCTCATTTTCATATTGCAATTTGGTGCTATTCAACACGCCAATACCTTCAATAGACACTTTCAATTCTTCCTTACCGAGCAATTTCGCCAAGCGATTCATTTCATCTTGACTCACATCCATGCGATCAACAAGAACGATTGCATTGTCCAAATCTCCACCTTTGATGAGGTTGTTCGAAGCCAAGAACTCTAGTTCACGCAAAAAAACGAATGTTCTACATTTTGCAATTTCAGTCTTGAATTCTGCCAAATGGTACATGGAGGCGTGCTGAGTACCTAGCACAGGTGATTTATAATCAACCATTACCGTAAGTCGGTAATTGATATCTGGAACGGCCAAAAATTCTATTCCTTTATCTATATCTTCCCACGGAACATTTTCAGTCAATTCGAAGTAGATGCGTTCCGCTTCCTGCTCTTCATAACCTGTTGCCTCAAAGGCATGAACAAATGGCAAAGCACTTCCATCCATGATTGGCACCTCAGGTCCATCCAGACGAATCAGCGCATTGTCTACTTGACATCCAACCAATGCAGCAAGCACATGCTCCGTAGTGTATACACGAGCACCTTTATATTCGAGTGTTGTGCCGCGATCTGTAGCCACGACCAAATCCACATCGGCTTTAATAATCGGTTCGCCTTCCAAATCTGTCCGTTGAAACTTATACCCATGGTTATCGGGTGCGGGACAAATTTCTAATGTTACTTTCTCACCAGTATGTAAGCCCACTCCGATGAGTTTCACAGCTGATTTCAGGGTGCGTTGCTTTTCAGCCATTATTCGTTTGGTTTTGTAAGTTCTTTTATTCGCTGCTCTAGCTCCTGAAGTTTTTTCAGGATATACGGCAATTTTCTAAATCCAAAATACGATTTTTTGAAGTCCTCGATGGGAATTCCTGGCGATCCCATAAGCGTATCCGCTTTTTTCACTGAATTCGGGATTCCCGATTGCGCGACTATTTTTGATCCATCGGCGATGTGTAGATGTCCTCCAATTCCCGCTTGACCACCAATCATCACATTTTCACCAATTTTTGCTGAACCTGCGATCCCTACTTGGGCTGCCATTGCCGAATTTTTACCCACCTCTACGTTGTGTGCGATTTGACAAAGGTTGTCTATTTTCACGCCTTTACGGATGATCGTTGAGCCCATGGTCGCTCGATCAATAGTTGTGTTCGAACCAATTTCTACATTGTCTTCGAGAATCACATTTCCAATTTGTGGAACCTTTTGAAATTCACCCTGTTCATTTGGGGCGAATCCGAATCCATCCGCTCCAACCACTACACCAGCATGGATGATACAGTTTTTCCCTATAACACAATCGTTGTAAATACAAGCTCCTGGATGAACAATTGTGCCATCACCGATCACGACATTGTCACCAAGATATGCATTTGGGTAGATGCTTACATCGTTCCCAATCTTCACGTTGTGCCCCACATATGCAAAGGCACCAAGGTAGAGACCTTCGCCAATTTGCACTGAGTCAGAAATGAATGATGGTTGTTCAATTGCCGCTTGTTTTCGCGTCATCTGGCTGTACAAGTCGAGCAGTTTTGCAAAACATGCATAGGCATCATCCACCATGACCAAAGTCAGTGTTGTCGGCAATGGTTTTGAAGGAGAGAATGAGCGATTTACAATACAAACACTTGATCCTGTGGTATAAATGAATTCTTCATATTTGGAATTGGCAAGAAAAGACAAGGCACCAAGGGTACCTTCCTCAATTTTAGCAAGTCCATTGACGGTAGTTTCCGGATTTCCGACTACTTCACCTAGGAGAATGCCCGCTATCTGACCTGCTGAAAATTCCATATTTCAAAAGTATTAAATCACAGTGCGCCAATAAAAAAACTCATGCTCATTTATCAACATTTTGGGTTGGATATCCCTCGCAGTCATTTGCAAAGCTGACATTTAACGAAGTGATATTGATTTTATTCTTGTACCAAATGGCAATAGCTTCCGCAGTTCGGCCAGAAAGATCCTTGAAAACAATCGTTTGGATGGCTTTGGGATGTGCACGTAGTTTTGATTTTGAGAAGTCTATTTTACCCGATTTCACAAAGCACTTTAGGATTACTTTCGGATTGATAAAGCCCATTTTTTCTTGGAGACAGGTCAATTTCTTTCCTTCATCTACAATCACTAAATCCTCATCGGCTGGAAAGCGTATGATTGTTCCAAGTCCTTCTGCCGTATTTTTCACTCTTCGCGCATTCGATTCAGAAAAGTGTATTTCAGAAATAAAGCTTTCATCGGGAAGTGTAAAATAAAAGCTCAATTCCTTGCCATTGAATTCTTTGAGTAACTCATAGACTTGAGGGTTACCTCTTTTCGCGCTGCGCTCAAATTCCACATCTCCGTCGTTGAGCACTTGAATGAGGTCTTTTTTTGAGATACCCTTCGATTTCAAAATTTTCATTTCAGCATCAGGCACAACAAGCACACGTTCAAGGATACTGTTTTTCACGCGATTTGCAGGAAGCCAAGAACACCCTCGATTTTGAAAAAAGAAAACAACAAATAAGAGACCGATGCTGAAACCGATTCCGTAATATTTTAGTCTGCGAAGAAAAGAATCCATGAAAAATTTTGCATAAAGATACGAAAGGATACAAAAAAGAAAACCGCCTCGAAAGAGACGGTTTCAACAAATATAAGTTGGGTTGAATTAAATCAATGCATCCAATTTCGCTGTAAGTTGTGCTTTTGGCACTGCACCTACTGATTTATCTGCAATTTCGCCACCTTTGATGAACAAGATTGTTGGGATATTTCTGATTCCAAATTGTGCAGAGATTCCAGGATTTTCATCAACATTCACCTTCCCGATTACCGCTTTACCTTCATATTCACCTGCCATTTCTTCAATAACTGGACCGACCATGCGGCAAGGACCACACCACTCTGCCCAAAAATCAACAACAACTGGTTTGTCAGACTTGAGGACCAACTCCTCGAAGTTTGCATCTGTAATTTCTAATGCCATATTCTTTTTTTTAAAGTATTTTACCGCTACTAAGCAGGGACAAAATTAACCAAAATCGAAATATAAATCTCTTTCGAACAGATTAATCGACTACATTTTTGTTTCGCACATTCATTTTCTTCATTGTCTTCTGATTTTCGGTGCGCAAACAATAAAAATAGAGTCCATTTGGAAGTAGGTTTGTATCAAAACGCACAATGTGACCACCAACAGCATATTCTTTATCCGTCAATACTTGATTTGAAGTCATATCAGCGTTCAATAGTTCAAAAATGATGTTCCGATGTTTCTCTGTTGTGAAATAAAACTCCGCTTCACCGGAAATTGGATCACTTTCCAAAGGATAAAGGATACAATAATCTTCCTTAATGATTGACCCTTTCCCTAGGTAAGCCAACAACTTTCGGTAAGCGATAATTAACACCAACAATCCCAGGGAAACACTCAACACTCCAAGAAGTGTTTTAGTCATTGAAAATCCTACCAATACCATCATAATGCGATTAAATCTTGAATTTTTGACGCTTCTTCATACACCTTCATGACTGAATCCACATCTAACATTAACTCTTTTGCGCTAATGCTCATGTACTTGTCATTTCGAGAAGGATGCATCGTAACTTCACTCTGTTCATTAAAAAGTGCATTTACCTTTGCAATGCGTTCGGAATCATTGGGAACAATGAACTTGTACAAATACACTGAAGGCCATTCCTCCTTAAGAAGTGCCTCTTTCAGCTTTGCATAGCGCTCATCCATTCCTGTTCCTTTTTGTGTTGCAAAGATAATCGTTTCATTTCCTTAAGTAGCACAGGCTCCTCGGAAAGATTGGCCCTTTTCAAATCCTCAAAGGTTAAGATTCCCTGTGCACTGCAGCGCTTGATGGACTGAATGAAATCGACCTCATCCATTGGTTTCGAAAGCAATACATCTTTATCATCTTCATACTCGCACACCCACATCGAGCAGAAAGTCCTATGAATGTGCAACATGACACTCACTTCATGAATTAACCTTCTCGGTGTTGTTGATTGAGATATTTTAAGTTTCTGCGCTGCAATCAATTCGAAATAAAGTAAAACAGAAGTTTCTACGAATGGAGAGAATTCCGCATTGGGTGAGTTGAATGAATCTAAATCTTCAAAATCAATTCCTATGATCTTTGCTGCATCATTCATTTTAAATAGCGCAATGAGTCTAGATTTAAAGGTGGCCGTGAGAATAGGATTGGTTAGGAAAAACTGCTTATATCCAAAAAGGTGCTCATCCAGCTGGTCTTCAAAATTTTCTGGATCAGGGAATAAGGCAAAGGCCTCCTCAACTGTCATGAATGATTTCGTTTGTTTTTGCGCATTCGAATATTCAAGAATTCAACAATGAGTGCATATACCATGGCAAAATAGATATATCCTTTTGGTATATGCTGTCCAAAGGCTTCTGCCAAAAGCAAAACACCAATAGTCACCAAGAATCCAAGTGCAATCATCTTAATGGTTGGACGTTGCTGAATAAAATCACTGATTTGACGCGCGAAAATCAACATAACAATCATGGAAATAATCACTGCCATATAGATGATCACAAGTGGATCATGTCCCAAATCCTTTTTTAAGTCAGTGGTCATGCCAATTGCTGTGATGACCGAGTCAAAACTGAATACAATATCAATCAAAACGATTTGAAGAATCACCCCACTGAGACTACTTCTTTCTTTTTTTTCAGAGTCATGGGTCCCCACAATTGAACGGTGCATTTCTTCGGTGCTTTTGTAGATCAAGAAAAGTCCACCGATGAGCAAGACCAAACTTTGAATAGAGAATTCCTTTAGAAATGAGATGTCGGTATTGGGAAATAAAGGATGAACCATTTGAATAATCCAAGAAACCAAAGCCAAAAGCATTAAACGAATAATTAACGCGAAAGACAAACCTATATTCCTGGCTTTTCGCTGCTTCATCGGCGGCAACTTGTCCGTTACGATCGAAATAAAAATGATGTTATCAATCCCCAAGACAATCTCGAGTAAACTCAAAATGGTCAAGTAAAAAACACCGTGAAGGGTAAATATTGCGTCAAAAAATTCCATCAAGTACGTATCTATTTTTTAAAATTAATTTTAATAATTGGGAGAACGCATATTTAGAAAGAAATCGTCAAGAATTTTTGCGTTTTCACTTCCTGGGGTATGTATCTCGATCAATTTTGCGCCATCACCAGGTTTGACCGAATAAAAATCGGCCATTGACTGGGTAAAAGATTCTAGTGAATCCACCGAAGTGTATCCGATATTGAATGTGCGACAGATGTTTTCAGCTTGATGTTCGTGATGTGCTTCAAAATAACTTTCCATCTGAGGTGTAGATGATGGCCCCGGAATAATTCGAAAAATCCCTCCCCCTTGATTGTTGATCAGAATAATTCGAAAATTTGGACCTATGTATTTATTCCACAGGGCATTGCTGTCGTAGAAGAATGAAATATCACCTGTGACGATTACGTGCAAGCGATTTGGGTCAGCGCAAGCTGCACCTGCAGCCGTGCTTATGCTTCCATCTATTCCTGAAGTTCCACGATTGCAGAAGTAATCAACTGACTGAATAGAATCAAACAACTGGCAGTAGCGGACCACAGAGCTATTGGCCATATGGAGCACACTGTTTTCTGGGAGAAAATCCTGAATCAATGCGAAGGCACTTAAATCACCGTATGGTAAGGCACCAATTACAGGAGATATTCGATCAATTTGCTGAAAATCTCGCTGTTTCCATTTTACCCCATAGTTTGAGGAATGCTTGGTATAATTCAATGACAAAAGTTCTGTAAAAAACGACGATGCGTCTGTATCAAAGGTATGGGATAAACACTGGAACGTATCCATATACGGAAATTCGCTACCGATTTTCCAGTGCATTTGAGGTTTGTTTTTTCTAAGGAAGGATTTTATTCTCTTTGAGACAATGGCCCCTCCAAGAGAAATGAGTAAATCCGGTTTAAACTCTTCTATCTCCTCATCTGAAATGACATTCAAAAGCCGATCAATGCAGTGCACAAATCGCTGGTTACTTTGGTTGGACGTGTTTTCCACCAAAATAAGCACAGAATGGTCATTTGCAAAAAGTTTCAATGCCTCCAACAGCTTTGGATCTGGATTCATTTGACCACAAAGCACTAATTTTTTGGGCAAATTCAAGCCTTCCTCACATACGCTAAGATCACGTTTACTCAAGCGAAATTCTCCTTTAGAGAAATAAATGCTGGACCCAACGATACCTTTTGCTTCCGAACGCGAATAAAGTGGCTCGCGCAACCCAACATTAAAATGTATCGGGCCTTTCCAATCCCCATTGCCCTGATTGAAAGCAATGGCCGTTTCACGTTGAACAAACCAGATCGCATCCGGATTTTGTTCATTGTCGCTAAATGAGCAGGCGTAGCGCACGTGCTTGCCAAATACATCCCGTTGCACAATGGTTTGTCCATCCCCTTGATCTACCCATTCCTCTGGGCGATCAGCCGTGATGACTACCAAAGGAAGACACTGATAATAGGCCTCCGCAACTGCTGGATAATAATTTAATGGGGCCGAACCCGATGTACACACGATTCCCACCGGCGCGTCCAATTGTTGGGAGAGACCAAGCGCAAAGAAAGCGGCACTGCGCTCATCATGAATAACATAGCAACTCATTTCAGGGTGTTCATCAAAGGCAATCATGAACGGTGCGTTTCGCGATCCAGGCGAACAGACAACATGCTTCATTCCATGTTGTAGGCATTGCGCTACAAGTTGTTCGACGATTGTTTTCTTGCTTGTGATCATTCCTTTCAAAGCTAGTGATTTTGAAGAATGTTGAGAAGAGTTTTTGCCTTATTCTCTGTTTCTTCCCATTCTGCATTTGGATCCGATGCTTCTGTGTGTCCTCCCCCAACATACAGGCAAACTGCATTTTTGAACACTTGTGCACAACGTAGATTGACAAATAAATGCGAAGATTGTTCATCCACAACACCGATTACTCCAGCATACAACGAACGATCGTGCCTCTCCAACCTTTCGATTATAGCGATGGCCTTATCTTGAGGCAATCCACTCACAGCCGGAGTTGGATGCAGCGATTGAACCAATTTCTCCAAGGGAATCGATTTCGCATCAAACGCAATTTCGTTGCGCAAATGTTTTAGTGGCCCTGCAACATAGTCATGGCGATCACTACTTTTAATCCCCTCACATCCAAGCTCCTGCAAACGTTGAACAATGAACTCAGTGACGACACACTGCTCAAAATACTCTTTGTCTGTCCAATCGCTTGAATCGTCCTTTTTTTTCGTCCCTGCAAGGGCTACAGTTTGGTATTGGCTTCCAGAATTGTGCAAAAGAAGCTCAGGTGTCGCACCGATCCAAGTCCCGTATTTTAAGGAAGACACCAAATAAACGAATGCATTTGGATACATGTCACAAAGTCGTTTGAAATCTGTAAACAAGGAATCTGAATTGTAGGAAACTGTTTTTATTCGACTTAAAACCACCTTGTCACAGGCACCAGAACTTATTTCTTGGTGAATGCGATTCGACTGATGAAGATACTCTTCCTGAGATGTTTGATGAGGAAGATCAACTGAAAATATCGGTTCAGCATTTTCATTTCGATCGTCTGGAAGGAGTATAATTGGATAATTCAGTAAAAAATCAGTGACCAAGAAACCCTGTTCTTGACCATTCCATGGATGAAATTGACCAGAAATATGAACAATAGAATTTCCTGGAAGACGATATTTAACAAATTCCGTCAATGGCGCTCAATAATCATTACTGTAAGTCGGCCTGTGCAGATCAAACGGCTTGTTTCTTCCGCAAAAATATCAACCTGCCAGATATGCGTTCGTTTTCCGGCATGTACAATTTTACCTACAGCCTTTACATATCCCGATTTTATTGCTCCGACATGATTGGCATTGACCTCCAGTCCCACTGGGAATTCTTTTTCCAAATCGATGAACAAGCTAGAGCCCATGGACCCGATGCTTTCGATGAGTGCAGCACTTGCTCCACCATGAAGCATTCCCATTGGCTGATGTGTGCGTTGATCGACAGGCATCGTTGCAACGATAAAGTCCTCACCAATCTCAATACACTCTATTCCGAGCACTCCCATGAGGGTATTGGTGCTGAATCGATTGATTTCTTCTAGAGAAACGGATTTAAATTTCATGGTACAAAGATACAGACGTTCCGTCATTTACTTGGTGTTGTCGAATAAAACCTTTTGCAAAAGCGTTTAATCGGACCAATGATTTCGTATTTTTGATATTATGATCAAGAACAACCAGGACCTCACTCCATTCAATACATTTGGCATCAAGACGAACGCCGCCTCTTTCGCTCGTTTCACTTCTGTAGCTGAACTGCGCACTTGCTTGCATGGAAACGAATTTAAGGATCTACTTGTCCTTGGCGGCGGAAGCAATATCTTGTTCACCAAGGATGTCGACGCCTTGGTGCTACGTAATGAAATAGAAGGCTTCGAAGTTCAATGGGAGGACAGTTCTTATGCATATGTCAAAGTTGGCTCGGGCATGGTTTGGCATGAATTCGTTCTGCGTTGTCTAGAATTAAATCTTGGGGGTGTAGAAAATTTAAGTTTAATTCCTGGTAGTGTTGGTGCGAGTCCGATGCAAAACATTGGGGCTTATGGTGCTGAAATTAAGGATGTTTTTCATTCATTGGAAGCTTACCACATTGCCACAGGCGATATACACACCTTTGATTTGGAGCAATGTGAATTCGGCTACCGTGAAAGTATCTTCAAGCGAAAACTAAAGGGACAATATGTCATTGTAGCCGTTACTTTCAGATTAAACAAGCACCCAAAAATCAATTCGACGTATGGAGCAATCGATGCTGAATTGAAAAAAATGGGCATTGCCGACCCGAGTATTCAAGATATAAGTAACGCTGTGATCGCCATTCGAAGCAGTAAGCTACCTGACCCAAAAGTATTGGGCAATGCAGGAAGTTTCTTCAAGAATCCAGTTGTTGACTTGTCGGTTATGGAAAAGATAAAGACGAATTTTCCTGATGTTCCCCATTATCCAGCGGAAATTGGAACGTGTAAGTTGGCGGCGGGATGGCTGATTGAACAGGCGGGATGGAAAGGGTTTCGCGAAGACACTTATGGTGTTCACGCCTTGCAAGCCCTTGTTTTGGTGAACTATGGAGGATCAACTGGACAACAAATCCATGATCTTTCCTCGCGGATTATTGCCGATGTAGAAATGAAGTTTGGCGTTGCTTTGGAGCGCGAAGTGAATATACTGTAGAATGAAAAATTAAGAATGAAGAATTAAGGGTGAATAATGAATCGAATACATTCACCATTCTTCATCCTTACCCCGCTCTTTGTTGGCTTGATCGATCAATCGCTGCCAATTGTAGGTTGGATCTTCAATGTCTTTCATGATTTCACTATAATCGTTGGGATCGATTTCATAGTGTTCAATTTCTTCACCCGTATATTCTTCGATATCTTCGAGCAATTTCTTTTCTGAATCACTGCAAAAGGACAAGGCTTGACCTCGACGATTTCCACGACCTGTTCGTCCGCAGCGGTGCACATAATTCTCGGGATCATCAGGCAAGTCATAATTGATGACATAGTCCATGGACGGTATGTCAATTCCGCGCGCGGCAACATCTGTTGTAATCAGCACGCGGTTTTCTCCTGCCCGAAAGCGATCTAGGATCACGAAGCGGTCTTTTTGCTCTATTCCACCATGCAAGGCTTCTGTTTTCACACCTACACGCTCCATGGCAGCGACAATGCGTTCAACACGTACTTTCGTGCGAGCAAACACAATGAACATGTTTTCTGGATACTCCTTCAGTATATTCTCAAGAAAGAAACGTTTATCATCCATCTGGATGAATGCCACGGCATGATCAATGTTTTGGGCTACTGGATTTTTCGGTGAAATTTGGATTCGAATCGCATCTCGCACCACATTGTAAGCCAGAGATTTAATTTTCTTGGAAATGGTTGCTGAGAAAAACAGTGTTTGACGATTCTTCGGAATGTGTTTCATGACATCCTTAATGTCCTTGTTGAACCCAAGATCGAGCATTAAATCTGCCTCATCTAAGACAAGAACCTCAAGTTGAGAAACATCCAAATGCCCTTGTGAGATCAAGTCAAACATGCGGCCGGGTGTGGTCACAAGCACATCTACCCCATTTTTCAATGTTCGAATTTGCTGTTCCTGATCCGTTCCACCGAAGAGTCCGTATGATTTCACTGAGGTTCGCTTACCGATTTCTGTGAATACTGACCCAATTTGTTTGGCCAATTCGCGCGTTGGCACCATCACCAAGCAACGAACACCTTTGTATCCTTTTCTTTTTCGCTTTTCGATGCGATCTATAACAGGAATAGCAAACGCAGCTGTTTTCCCTGTGCCTGTTTGAGCCACCGCCATCACATCTTCCCCTTCGAGAATGTGCTTGATGGATTTAAATTGAATATCCGTTGGCTTCCGAAAGTCCATGGACTCCAGTTGCTCAATAATCAAGTTTGATATCGGATAATCAGAAAATTTCATGATGAATAGAAAATAAAAAAGGACGGATATCTTCCGCCCTTTAAGTATAGAAAAACGGATTTACCGCTTATGCTTCTTGAGGTTTTTCAGATGGGACCAATATACGACCACAATGTTCGCATACGATAACTTTCTTCTTCGAATCAATATCTAAAGTACGTTGAGGTGGAATTTTGTTGAAACAACCGCCGCAAGAGTTACGTTCAACTTGAACAACAGCCAAACCGTTTTTTGCATTTGAGCGCAAGCGCATGTAAGCAACAATTAATCTGTCCTCGATTAACTTTTTCGCTGAATCTGATTTTTTAATCAAATCGTCTTCGTCTTTCTTCGTTTCGTTCACAATCTCATCCAATTCAGCTTGCTTCGTTTTCAAGTCAACTTCACGGAATTCTAGGCGTTGCAATGCTTCGTCGAGTACTTCTTTCTTCGCCTCCACCTTCAATTTTGCTTCTTTCGACTTCTTTTCATGAAGACGAATTTCCAACTCTTGGAATTCAATTTCTTTTGCAAGAGATTCAAATTCACGGTTGTTACGCACATTGTTTTGTTGCTCCTTGTATTTCGCAATCGCCGTTTCCGAGTCTTTCATCGCATTCTTGCGATCAGTAACTTCTGTTTCTAGCTCTTTCGCTTCTTCTTGAATCTTAGAGATTCGTGTTTGAAGTCCTGCGAGTTCGTCTTCAAGGTCCTGAACTTCTAAAGGCAATTCACCACGAATGGTGCGAATGCGGTCGATTTCAGAATCGATTTTTTGTAATTCAAAAAGGGCGTCCAGTTTTTCCGCCACTGTAACTTCTTTTTTGGTCGCAGCTGCTGCCATGTGCTATAGATAATTAATTGGATTCGTATTGAGCTCCGTTAATCGGACGGCAAATGTAGTAAATTTTTTCGTTAATATATCAACTAAAAGATTTGAAGTAAACTGCTCACTTTCGTAGTGGCCGATATCGGCGATGATTATTTGTCCATCAGCATCAAAAAATTCATGGTATTTGAAATCGGCAGTCACGAAAACATCCGCACCTTCAGCGATGGCGTGATTCAGCAAAAAACTACCTGATCCTCCACAAAACGCAATTTTTTTCACTTGTTTGTCTTCAAGGGCAGTGAAGCGAATTGCTCCACAAGCAAATACCTGCTTCACCTGTTTCAAAAAGTCAATCGCACGCATCGGTTCGGCCAATTCGCCAAGCATCCCACTCCCCTCTTGCTGATTGACATTCGACAGTTTTATGATGTCGTGAGCGATTTCTTCGTAGCTCAAGGCTGACCTCATGGCCAACAAAGACGCACGCAATCGGTGTTCAGACACCAGGAATTCAATTCGTTTTTCTGAAAGAATTGTCCTTGAACCAATTTCACCAACCTTCGGCTTCGCTCCAGCTTCCGGCTGAAAGGACCCCATTCCATCTGATGAAAAATTGCAATTGGAATAATTCCCAATATGTCCAGCGCCTGCATTGAAAAGCGCATCATTGAGTCGTGACTCTTCATTTTCAGGACAAAAAACAACGAGTTTGTAAAGTACTTCAGATTTTGGAGAAAGCACCTTTAAATTGGTCAATCCCAAACGTCGACCAAATTCCGCATTGACACCTTGATGGTAGTTGTCAAAATTGGTATGAATGGCGTATACAGCGATGTCATTTTTAATGCACTTTTCAACCGTGCGTTCCACGTAACCTGATCCAGTAATGCGTTTAAGGCCCTTAAAAATCAAAGGGTGGTGGGCCACAATCAAATTACAGCCTTTAGCTACAGCTTCGTCAACAACAGATTCCACACAGTCTAAGCATACCAAAACACCTGAAATTTTTGCATGTTTATTCCCAATCAACAACCCTGAATTGTCGTAAGACTCTTGCATACTGCGAGGTGCAAGGCTTTCCAAATGGGTAATGAGTTCATTGAGTGTGGCCATGGTCTAAATATTTTTAATTAAACCAAAGCTCACTCCATAGGCACGTGCTTTGTGAATGTAAGTTGCTTGTTTTTGATAACTTGAATTGAGTTGAATGCGCAATTCGGGGCTAATGATTACACCCCATCCACTGGCAAAATTGAATTGAACACCCGCATTGAATATGGCAGAAATCACAAAAGGGTTGTACCCACTTTTTGTTTTAATCTCCTGAGAATCAGATGAATTTAGGGTTGTCGTCCATTGTTGTTTTTGGCTGTATTGAACAAACATTTGAGGCAACAAACCCACGCCGACATGCCATTGTATCTCTTTTCCCATGGACAAATTGATGCGCAAAGGCATTCCAATGTAGCCGTAGGTGGTTTGATAAGAGAATGTCGTATCCATTCCAACAAAGGCGTATTGTTCACCATTTCGATTGAAATACATGCCACCATCCCATACCAAGAAGCGATTAATCCGGTTGCGCAATCCAAGACCAAAGGACCAGTTTTGAATCAATGTTTCGTCGGCCCTAGTCCCCAAACTATCGCCAAAATACCCTGAATTTGGATCAAGTGTTCGAAATGTTTTGGACCAGTTTGAAATGGCATAGATGGAAGTTTGACCTGTTGGCACTTGTGCGCTCGAGTTCTCTTTCACCGGTTTCTTATTGCTCGGTTTTCCTTCTTCGAGCAAAATTTGTGCGTTAGATAAAAATGCACTAAAGAAGGTCAAAACCACTAAAAAATGTTTCATTAGAGCTTGTTTTAAAATGTAAAAATCAATGGGTACGTGTCATGGACTCTGGAACACAAATGATAAAATCGGCGCTTCCGACATATTCTTTTTCCAATTTCCTAATATTCTCTTGTGTTACCGTTGAAATCGTCAAGGTTGAGATCCCCGACTTTTCTCTATTCAG
>JBILBT010000168.1:0-6895 GCA_044353545.1 Crocinitomicaceae bacterium
GTTGACCGGGTGTTGAACAGCACCGAAAAGCCCCTCACCGCGATTGTTGGTGGAGCGAAAGTATCATCGAAAATCACAATCATCGAACGCTTGATTGAAAAAGTAGACAACTTGATTGTGGGCGGTGGAATGGCCTATACCTTCGTGAAAGCAAAAGGTGGAAAGGTCGGTTCTTCGTTGGTAGAGGACGACTACCTCGAGATGGCACGCAAGATCATTGCCATTGCCAAGGAACGTGGGGTAAACCTTTACATCCCAATAGATACCATCGTTGCCGATGCTTTTGACAACAACGCAAACCGAAAAGAGGTCGCTATAAATGAAATTCCAGACGGATGGATGGGACTTGATACAGGATCGCAAACATCAGTGGACTGCCGTGAGATAATCTTGGCGTCAAAACTCATCCTGTGGAACGGTCCAATGGGCGTCTTTGAAATGGAGAACTTTCAGAAAGGCACCGCTGATGTCGCCAACGCGATTGTTGATGCAACAGCACATGGGGCTTTTTCACTCATCGGAGGAGGAGATTCTGTTGCTGCCATCAACAAGTTTGGCCTCGCTGACAAGGTGTCGTACATCTCAACAGGAGGCGGTGCCATGCTCGAATACCTCGAAGGCATCGAATTGCCGGGCATCAAGGCCATTCGTGAATAAATTTCCCCAGACTGTAACTTTTTACACTCCGCAAGGTCTAATGTCCGTTCGAACAATTACATGACAGCAAAGGAGTACAATCTAGCAGTGGATCAATTCGCTGACGGTATCTACCGTTTTGCACTCCGTCACCTAAAAAATGAAATGAGCGCAAAGGACATTGTACAAGACACCTTTACCCGCGTGTGGATCAAACACGAGGATGTTTCCTACGAAAAGGCGAAATCGTACCTGTTCACCACTGCCTATCATGCTATAATGGATTGGTTTAAAACTGAAAAACGAGGATTTGCTGACGGACCAATTTCTGAGCTTGCAGGGACTGTTTCTTCAGCCGAATTTGACCTCCAAGACATTTTGCACGAAGCATTGGAAACTTTACCTGTTATTCAAAAAACTGTCGTCTTGTTGCGCGATTATGAAGGGTATAACTATGCGGAAATCGCAGAAATTGCTGGACTGAATGAAGCCCAAGTAAAGGTGTATATTTTTCGCGCAAGAAAAGCTTTGCAAGCGTACATTCGTCGCATTGATTTAGTGGTTTAATGATGGAGAAAATGAAGATTACGAAGGAAAATTACGAAGCCTATTACTTGGACGCCTTGGAGGGCACTCTCAGTACTGAAGGGCATGTGTTGCTTCAAACGTTTCTTCAGGACCATCCAGACTTAGCGGTCGACATGGAGGGTATTCCACTGCTCGAACCCATTGATAAACGTGAACTTCCATCAGACTTTATTTATTCCTTGAAACAGGTTGATCTCGCGAATGAACAGATTGCCGATCACAATGCAGAGCAGTTTTGCATTGCCGCCAGCGAAGGAATTTTGACTACTCAAAAATATACAGAACTCGAGAAATTTGTGCGGAAAAATGAGTCTTGGGCGAAGGTGTTTCAAACCTATGCTAAGATCAAACTTCAACCACAAAATACCGAGGTTTATCCAAACTCCGCTGAACTAAAACGAAGAGAACGTAAACTGCTTCCATTGTTCTTTACAGTTGCTGCGGCAGCGTCGATTGTTATTGCTTTTTTTGTTTATCAGTTTAATGGAAACGTTACACGCAACTCTTCGGTCCAAACATTCGCTAATCACCAACGGGATTCAACCAAGCTTACTAAAAAAAATAAAGGAATTGGCCCAAGTCAGGCAGATGTTTTCCCCCAAGACATGCAAGCCACTTCTCAAAAAACACGAAAAGAGTTGGATGCAGTTGTTCCAAATAAAAATTCTTTTGAACCATCCGGACATTTGGAACCAGCGCCAATTCTCTCCCAGCAAAAAATCGATGACATGCCAGAGGAAGACGTTTCTATTGCTGGGTATACATCGCAATCACCAAATTCAAACACCTATGTCGTTCCAGTGCGTGTCAACATACCCGCAGACAAAGTCAACGACTTGGTGAATCCCATCTTCCCTGTGACGAACGCATTGAGCGCGATGTTAAACACAGAAATTGATTTCGGAAAAACACGAAACACTGTCGTCGACAAGCGCGGGTTTTTCATTAAGATTGGGAAGTTTGAGGTCTCTCGGAATGCAAGCCGCTCTTCTCGTTGAGAATTTGATCCCTGCGGGAATTTAGAATTTGGTGCTAAAGCAATTTGGAATTTGCTCCTGACGGAATTCAGCGAAGTGTTCCTTTGTCTTGACTCGTAGCTCAAAAAAAATACCCCGAACTTTCGCCCGAGGTATCTTAAATATTGGTGTGATTGATTATTTCGTAACCAATGTCATGATGTACGTAACACCGTTGTTGGTGCTAGAAAGCTTCATCTCATCTTTTGTCAATTTCACAATTGTGTACGTAGTTGCGCTTCCTGAAGAATCAGTAAACGTCAGCGTCGATTTGTCATCGCTCAAAACCCAAGTACCATTGTCAACGCTTGCTCCAAAAATATTAGTTGTAACCGCAACAGTGTTGTCTTTTTTCACATCAATTGACTCAACCGTGTTGAACGACAAAATGTCATTTCCATTTGCAACCCAAGCACTAATTGTCCAAACATTGATTACACGTGACTTTGCAGTAAGCAGTGTAAAGTTTGATCCTTCATCGTATTTCGCACATGAGCTGATTGTCATTGTTGCAGCAACGATCATTAAAATTCCGAATACCTTTTTCATAGTTAATGTTTTTTTTTGCAAATGTAAGCAGTATCCTCTTATATAGTGCCTCCTCCAAAAAGAATTTCATTCTTTAATGCATCACGATGGAATGTATTTGCACATCCAACAGAAGCACTATCTTTGTTCAACACCCAAGATGGATTAAAATGAATAAGAACGAGGAGCTCATTCAACGTAGAAAAGATTCGATGACTGGAGGCGGTCAGGCGCGAATCGACAAACAACACCAACAAGGAAAACTTTCCGCACGCGAGCGCATCGAACTTCTTTTGGACGAAGACAGTTTCAATGAGTTGGGACAATTCGTTGAACATCGATCTACCTCATTTGGACTTGAAAAGCAAAAGTTTCCGGGTGACGGTGTTGTTACAGGATTTGGAACCGTACATGGGCGATTGGTCTATGTCTTTGCGCAAGACTTTACCGTTTTGGGCGGATCTCTTGCTGAGGCACATGCAGAGAAAATTTGCCGCATCATGGATTTGGCGATGAAAAATGGTGCTCCTGTGATTGGTTTAAATGATTCAGGAGGTGCACGCATTCAAGAGGGTGTACTTTCGCTCGCGGGGTATGCGGATATCTTCTTCCGAAACACCCGCGCATCGGGAGTGATTCCTCAAATATCGGTAATCATGGGACCATGTGCTGGAGGGGCAGTGTATTCGCCAGCATTAACCGACTTCGTTTTCATGGTGGAAGAGACTTCCTACATGTTTGTCACAGGACCAAACGTGGTAAAAACGGTTACACACGAAGAAGTAAGTTCAGAAGATCTTGGCGGTGCAAAAGCACACGCAGAGAAATCGGGTGTCAATCACTTCACAGCAGCCAACGACGTCGAATGCTTGAAAAAAGTGCGCGACTTGGTTACCTACTTCCCGCAAAATGCCAACGAATTACCTCCGCATACCTCTCAATTTGAATTTACGGCGTCAAAACTTGAAACCATTAAAGGCATCATGCCCGTCAATGCCAATGTTCCATACGACATTCGCAAGGTGATTGATTGTGTGATTGATGACGCCAGTTTCCGTGAAGTGCATGAAGATTTTGCGAAAAATATCGTTGTCGGTTTTGCGCGCATTGAAGGTCGTTCTATTGGTGTCATTGCCAATCAACCTGCTTCTATGGCTGGTGTTTTAGATATCGATTCATCCCGAAAAGGAGCACGATTTGTTCGTTTTTGTGATGCGTTTAATATTCCATTGCTGGTGTTTGAAGATGTGCCTGGATTCTTGCCTGGAACAGATCAGGAATGGCGCGGAATCATTACCCACGGAGCCAAATTATTGTACGCTTTCTCAGAGGCGACAGTGCCAAGAATTACCGTGATTACCCGCAAGGCTTATGGTGGGGCATTTGATGTCATGAACTCAAAAAGCATTGGAGCAGACTTGAATTTCGCTTGGCCAAGTGCTGAAATCGCAGTGATGGGAGCTAAAGGCGCGGCCGAAATTATTTTCAAACGCGAAATTTCAGCGGCTCCAGATCCTGAGGCAAAATGGTTGGAAAAAGAAGCCGAATATGCGGAAATGTTTGCCAATCCATACCGTGCTGCTGAACGTGGAATTATCGACGATGTGATCCTTCCTGAAGAAACACGCAAAAAGGTAATCGCGGGATTCAAAATGTTGGAGAAAAAAGCCGAAGTCCTTCCCGCGAAAAAACATGGGAACATTCCATTGTAAAGGCAAAAATAAGGGCTAAGACTGCATTTTTTAAGGTTTTTTGAGTACATTTCACTCAAAATTAAAACATGCTACACTTTTACTCTTCCAGTACCCGCATGGTCAACACCCGTCGTGGTGTTCAAGAATGTCTTGAATCAGCCATGGGAAATGAATTTCACGACAGTGATTTATTGATTTTCCATGCTTCTATTGGTCATGATTTCCAAGAAATAGTTGATGAAGCTGCTCAACTTGCGCCGAAGGCACGAATTGTTGCAGCATCTTGTTGCGGTGTTGTTGGACGTGAAGGTGTGAGTGAGTCCATGAAGGACATGGCCTTGATGGCGGTGAAAGGCAACGAATTTGCACTTGAATCATGCAATGAGATCTATGGACACAACTCCTATGCTAAGACTTTGGAGATGGCGAAAAAGCTACATGCGGTTAATCCTGGAATAAACATGTTGTATTTCCTTGCTTCAGGGATTGATATTGACAACGACAAATGTATCGAAGCCTTGGAAGAAGTGTTTGGTGAAGAGGTAACCATTTTTGGGGCGACGTCGTCGGATAACATGAAGGGTCATGTTAGTTTTCAAGCGGTGGATCAAAACGTTTACGAACACGGTGCCTATGTCATTGGATTTGCGGACCCTAGCCTTAAAGTAGAAACACAAGCCACGCATGGATTTGTTGCCATTGGCGAGCCGCTGGTGGTGACAAAGTCTGAAGGACACATCATTCAAGAATTCAATGGGAAACCGGCTTGGAGTGAATACCTGAATCGACTTGGACTTGCTAGAAAAGAAGCGGATTGTGGCGATACCATTCCCATTGGTGCATTGGGAGAAAAATTGTCGCCCGAATTGGCAAAAGAATATGGAAATGATCATTTGCTTCGTGCTGTCACTAAACACGACGGTGAAGGAATGCACTACGCGACAACTATTTCAGAAGGCACAGAATTGTGGTTAACAACGCGCGATGAAGACCTTATTTTCTCGGAAATGGACCGTATTGTAGAAGAAATCACGAAGCGAATGCACGGAAAAAATGCAGTTGCTGTTTTCCATGCCGACTGTTTGGCACGTGGTCGCTTCTTGTTTAATCGCATTATAAAAGAAGAACTTGTGAATCGCATGCAATTTCCGTTTTATAGCAATGGTGAATGTCCGCCATGGCTAGGCATGTATGGCTTCGGTGAGTTTGCGCGCTTGGGTGGGAAAAACACCTTCCACAACTACACCACAGCCTTGTATGTGATTTATCGCTAAGCGAATATGCCACACTCCTTAAATCCGGAAGAGCTTTACCAAAAATACCTTGACTTACAATTAAGGGTAACTCGTTTTTCCTCCATTGAGCAAGAATTGATCAATACACGGGATCAACTCGATCATGAGTTGGTGATGCACAAACGCTTGCTGGAATTTAACACCGAAGCCTTAAAACTAAACTCGGAAAAGGAGTTTATTCAGCTTGTTGCGGAATCGGTCATCGATATCTGTGAATCGCAAATTGCGTATGTGTATTTTCTTCATAAAGATAAACAGCAAGAGGAGCGAATTCTTGAAGGCGTGCGAAGAAAGGATGAAGCTGCCATTGTTGGGGAAATTGAGAAAATCATTCGCGACCACAAAACTGCACACGGAATAAAGGTTGTGCATGAAAGCACGGAACACGCAGAAAAAAACGTACTCAAAAGTTGCATGTTTTCTTCAACGATTGATATCGGTTCGGATGTGTCAATTTTACTTGCTGCGGCAAACTCTAATGAAAAGGCCCCGTTTTACCCTGCGATCAATGACCGATCAAAAATTCTATTTTCCGTTTTTGTGCAACAGGTAGAGGCGATTTTATCTAACATCATAATTGCGCAGCAGAATCGCCAGCAAATGCATACCATCGCAGAGGCGCAAATTGAATTGAAAAAATTATCCCTCATCGCCACAAAAACGAAAAGTGGAGTCATCATTTCGGATAAGCATGGACGAATCGAATGGGTAAATAATTCCTTTGAACAAACCACTGGGTTCAAGTTGGAAGAAGTGATTGGCAAAAAACCCAAAGAATTTCTTCAATCCGATTTAACAAGTCAAGAGGATAAAAACAAAATGGCAAAAGCGCTTGCTGCGAAAGAAAGCGTGGAGGTGACAGTCTTGAATAAAAGTAAATCTGGTCATCATTATTACAACCAACTTGCCATCACTCCGGTATTTGATGAAAAAGGAAAACACATCAATTTTATCGCACTTCAAAAAGACATTACTGCAGAAGAAAACTATAAAAAAGAGTTAATTCAAAAGAATACTGAACTTGAAAAAATCAATAAGGAATTAGATCAATTCATTTACAGCATTTCGCATGATCTCCGTTCACCCTTACTTTCCATCAAAGGCTTACTATCATTGATTGAGACATCGGTAGATGAAG
>JBILBT010000169.1:0-6893 GCA_044353545.1 Crocinitomicaceae bacterium
CGGTATAGACTCTTTTTGCTGTTTCTATGGTGTGACGCAACAAGATGCGAATGAAATCTCCCGTTAAGCCATTTTTCTTACACAAATCAAAGGCATTCCGCACCTGTGTGATGATTTCTCGTTCGCCGACAATCATTGAATCGATGGAGGATGCTACCGACAAGAGGTGTTCAACCGCCGACAATCCGCGGTGTATGTCTGCATTTTCAGCAAACAAAGCGATTTGTTCGTCACGTAACTCTGGATACAAACGAGAGAATAAATCACGCAAAAAAGATTCGCTCACATGTTGAGAGGTGCAAAAGGAAAATTCAACGCGGTTGCAGGTAGAAAGGAACATGAATTCATCCATGTTGAGTGACGATTTTACAGGGCTCAAACGCTCACCCTGATTTTCTTCAGGAATATGCAAGACACCAATGTCCTGAACGGATAAATTGCGATGCGTATAGGCGATGATGTAAAAGTGCTCCTTCACTGTCCCTCTTTCTAGGTGCAAAAGTGCAAACACAATGCATTCGTTTTGTCATAAAACTGTCATTGCGGATAATTTAGAAACGATATAAATAGTTTTTCTTTCAATTATGAATTATGAATTACTCGAGTCTTAAAATCTTATTATCCTTGATAGCTTTAGAATCGAGGTTGGACCCAACTCGTAACTCGTCACTTTTTAAAGTCTTTTGTCCTTCGAAGCTCATCGAGCGGAGAAGTGTCTTCTAAGTCTCTTGTCTTAACATCTTGAAGTCTTAACATCTTAAAGTCCCTATTCGTATCTTTACCCCAACAAAAAACACCCTATGGCCAAATTATGCATCGTACCAACTCCAATTGGTAATCTAGAGGACATTACGCTTCGTGCCTTGCGCATGTTTAAGGAATGTGATGTGATTTTTGCGGAGGACACGCGCGTGACAAAAAAGCTGTTGAATCATTTCGAAATTCAAAAGTTTGTTCTTCCGTTTCATGCACACAACGAGCACAAGACACTTCATACGGTTATGGAGAGAATCAAGGGCAATGAATTGACGGTCTTGGTGTCGGATGCGGGTACACCGGGAATTTCAGATCCTGGGTTTTTGTTGGCCAGAGAATGTGTCCGTGAGGGAATTACAGTGGAATGTTTGCCTGGTCCAACGGCCTTTGTTCCGGCACTTGTCGCAAGTGGTTTTCCATGTGATAAGTTTGTGTTTGAAGGATTTCTCCCGCATAAAAAAGGACGACAAACGCGTCTTACCATCTTGTCGCAAGAGGAGCGAACGGTTGTTTTGTATGAATCGCCACACCGCCTCGTGAAATGCCTTGGTCAGATCGAAGAATTTTTTGGTGCTGAACGTCAGGTTTGTGTGGTTCGGGAGATTTCTAAATTCTTCGAAGAATACAAACGCGGAACAGCGACTGAAGTGAAAGCCTATTACGAAGCACATCCTCCAAAAGGAGAAATCGTCATTCTAATCGAAGGAAAAAATGAATAAAATAACTACAGAGGCAATTGTCCTGAAGCAAAATGGAGCTGCCAAAACAGCATTTGAACGTCGTTCTTGGGAAATTAATCAACCAAATGATAACGAGGTCGTGATCGAAAGTGAGGCTTTTGGCTTGAACTATGCCGATGTGATGTCACGCCTAGGCTTGTACCGTGAGGCGCCACCCTTGCCGTGCGTTGTAGGGTATGAGCTAGTGGGAAAAATCACGCAAGTGGGAAAGGATGTTTCGTCTGATTTGGTGGGTAAAAGAGTCTTGGCGTTTTGTCGTTTCGGCGGCTACGCGAAGCAGGTGGTTACACAAGATTCTGCTGTAGTTCCCATTGATGATATTCCCGCTGAACAGGCGATGGTGTTGTGCACGCAAGCAGTTACAGCGTATTACATGGCGGTTTATCTCACACCCATTCAGGCAGGAGAAAAGGTATTGATTCATGCTGCGGCAGGCGGGGTTGGAACTTTATTGGTACAGCTGGCGAAGTTGCGCGGTGCTGAGGTCTTTGCAAAGATTGGCGATGATAGCAAAGCAGAGGTAGTTCGCGCCCTCGGGGCAGATCATGTCATCAATTACAAAAAAGGGGATTATGCCGAAGAGGTTAAACGACTTTTGAAAGGCGATCGCTTGGATGCTAGTTTCAATCCTGCGGCGGGATCTACCTTTAAAAAAGACTTCGAGTTGATTGGTTCTGGTGGACGTGTGGTGCTTTTCGGAGCTTCTGAATTGTCTTCCGGGAAATATGGACTCTTTTCGAAGCTGAATTTCCTCCGAAAAATGGGACTTGTACTACCTATCGGATTGATGATGCGCTCGAAGAATGTGCTCGGTGTCAACATGTTAAAAATCGCGGATAACCGTCCAATGGTATTGACATACTGCTTGAAAGAGGTGGTGGCCTTATACCAAGACGGAAAATTAATCCCTCAAGTGGGTGGAATTTATTCCATCGATGAGGTGGCCAAAGCCCATGAAGCGCTAGAAAATGGAAAAACTACCGGGAAATTATCGGTCAAATGGGAGTGATTCCTCACGGAGGAAAAGGTCCAACATAATCTACACAAGGTGTCGTCCCTTGAAAACATTGGGCATTCTCTGTAATTGTTGCCTCCATGTCGCCTGTCACAATAAGTTGAAGGTCTGGTGAAGCTTGCCATTGTTTCAAACACTCGATACCCGACCAAATTAACTGAGTATCTGTTGTTGGACGGTATTTTTTCTCCAAAGACTCGATGGTTTCAAATTTCTCCGCGCGGTAAATGTAATAGGTCCCTTTGGGTAGGGTTAAGTTGGCAATCCCATCGCCATCGGTGCCGTACACTTTTAAATTGTGTTCCTTATTGAGATCGAGATGGTCGTCATATAGAATCACAAATTCTTGATTTCCCAGTGGTGAATTCCAACCCATTGCTTGTTCCGGCGTGGGATACGCACCGCCACAGTAAGGAGTGTGAACTTGCCAAAGCACTTCAATTTTATACTCTTTTGCAGCCGGTTGCGCCTCAAGATTCATTGAATTTTGCACCGCACATGCAGCAAAGACGAAAGGGAATAACAGAAAAAATAACCGATGCATAGGAAATGACTTTTCCCAAAGGTACAATTTGTTCAGGAATGTAAATTATCAGATAATGTAGCTTAGGTTGCATAAATTAAGTAAGAATTTGATGTAATTTTGCAGGGTAAAAAAAGCAACTCATGGCAGAAACAATGACAGATTTAGGAATTCAAGAAATTCTTGCTCAATTGGGCATCGAAGAAGTAAATAATGGCGCCTCAACGGGCGGAAAATGGTTTAAAACGCGCGGTGAGCGCATCGACTCCATTTCTCCTGTGGATGGTAAATTGATTGCTTCTGTCAATTCAGCTACTGAGGCCGATTATGAAGCGATCATCTTGAAAGCTCAAGAAGCATACAAGGAATGGCGCATGATTCCCGCACCAAAACGTGGGGACATTGTCCGTCAGTTGGCTGACCGAATTCGTTTTTACAAAGAGCCACTTGGAAAATTGGTTTCTTACGAAATGGGTAAATCATTGCAAGAAGGCTTGGGTGAGGTGCAAGAAATGATTGATATCTGTGATTTCGCAGTTGGACTTTCTCGTCAATTGTATGGTTTGACCATGCATTCTGAGCGTCCAGGACACCGCATGTATGAGCAATACCATCCACTAGGAATCGTTGGAATTATTTCTGCGTTCAACTTCCCAGTGGCCGTTTGGAATTGGAATACAGCGTTGGCGTGGGTTTGTGGAGATGTATGTGTGTGGAAACCTTCCGAAAAAACACCAATTACTGCCATTGCTTGTCAACAAATTACAAAAGAGGTATTCGATGCCAATGGAGTGCCAGAGGGCGTTTCAGGATTGGTGATTGGCGGACCAGAAATTGGAAAGTTAATGGCTGAGGATGTTCGCGTTCCATTGATTTCTGCTACAGGTTCTACACGCATGGGTAAATCTGTAGGTGCTGCTGTTGGCGCACGTTTGGGTCGTTCGTTGCTCGAGTTAGGAGGGAACAATGCCATCATCATTGCACCATCAGCCGACTTGAAAATGGTAGTTCCGGGAGCGGTCTTTGGTGCGGTTGGAACGGCTGGACAACGTTGTACGTCTACACGTCGTTTGATCATCCACGAAGAGATTTACGATAAGGTCAAAGATGCTTTGACCAAAGCATACCAGCAAATTAAAATCGGGAATCCATTGGACCTAAACAACCATGTTGGACCACTGATCGACAAAGATGCGGTTCGCATGTATTCAGAGGCCTTGGAAAAAGCAGTGGCTGAAGGTGGAAAAATTATCGTTGAAGGCGCTGTTCTTTCAGGTGAAGGTTACGAGTCAGGTTGCTATGTGAAGCCAGCGATTGTTGAGGCGCAAAACCATTTTCAAATTGTGCAACACGAGACTTTCGCTCCAATTTTATACATCATGAAATATTCGGGTGGTGTGGAGAATGCTGTAAAATTGCAAAATGGCGTTCCACAAGGACTGTCTTCAGCCATTATGACGAACAACCTTCGCGAAGCAGAAGCATTTCTTTCTCAATCAGGATCTGATTGTGGAATTGCCAATGTAAATATCGGTACCTCAGGTGCTGAGATCGGGGGAGCATTTGGCGGTGAAAAAGAAACAGGTGGTGGACGTGAGTCTGGATCTGATGCTTGGAAAGTCTACATGCGCCGCCAAACAAACACGATCAATTACTCGGATAGTTTGCCATTGGCACAAGGGATTAAATTCGAATTGTAATAGAAGTCCAACGTTTCAAAAGTGGACGAAATGACTTCAACCCCGGGATTATTCCTGGGGTTTTTCTTTACCAAAAAATTATTGGTTTGAACTTCACCGTCACTTTTCTGAAAGTTCGTACACTTACAACTAGATGAGTAAGGATAAACAAACCCATTTTTTGCTTTTGTATGAACCTGTGCACGATCGATTCGAACGGTTTTGTCGGGCTCGAGCTTATGGTGAAATGGATTTCAAGGACTTGATCAATGATTCGCTACTCATTGCCTATGAACGCTTTGAAACCCTTCGGTACGAACAGGCCTTTCTTTCTTTTCTGTTTGGAATTTCAGTGCGCATCATCAGCAACCATCAACGGAAAAAGAGTGAAGTAGCGCATTCGGAAGAACATGGGACTATTGCCGATCCTGCGCAAGAAAACTTCGCCGATGGCCACTTTTTGCACTTGGCTTTGGCTCAACTTCCGATCGCTCAAAAGGAATGCATCATCCTCTTCGAAATCTCGGGATTCAAAATCAAGGAAATAGCTGAAATTCAATCCGTTTCGGAAGATGCGGTCAAACAACGATTGAAGCGCGGACGTGAGCGCTTGCAAGAAATTCTCACCTATGTGGCGCAGCCCCACATCAATACTTCTCACTGATGGAAAAATTAAGCGCCTTGGATCAATTGTTCGAAAATTATTCGAATCAACCAACTGTAGTTACCTTTGAAGAAACGAAAGTTCGGTTCCTCCATACCCTTCACACATCAAAATTACCGACTAAACAGTCGATAAAAGTTCATTTAACGCTAAAATTTTGGATCATGATGGCCATTGGAACAACATGTATCGCGGCTCTGCTGTTTTTGAGCAATCCGTCTTCAACAAATGGGAATCACCAAACGCGGGAGCATTCAAAAACAAAGGAGACAGCCGTTCTCAATGAGTCTAGCCGCTCACCAAAGAAATCGGCAACCACGGTAGTACAATTTCAACCGAATGACAATAAACCCTCTCAACTACAAGTGATTCCATGGATGGATGAGGTCTTGACGAAGCAAGAGAAGGTCGTTGACGAACATGCACAAACCCCAGCAGCCAATGCATTTGTCGTAGATTTTTTCGATGAATACATTTTTCCAAAACTGACCGACGAGGAAATCAAAGAGACCAATCGATTCAAGCGAGAAATGCTCCGATCACTTCAAAAATTTGACAAAAAAGACTACGCATTCATTCCTTCAGGTACCTTCCTTTACCAAAATGATTCAGTGTCTCTGCAGTCCTTTTACATGGGGAAAAAGGAAATCTCGAACAAGGAATACCGTATCTTCTTGTTTGATTTGCTGATTCAAGGCCGTAAGGATGAATTCCTCATCGCAAAACCCGACCAGTCGCAATGGTCTGAGGGGAATGTAAAGAAATCAGCCATGGAGGAACACTATTTCTCTCACCCTGCCTACGACAATTTCCCGGTGGTGAATGTCTCGCGCGCTGGCGCAGAATTGTATTGCAAGTGGCTATCGCAAGAATTGATGAAATTTGTGGGAGACAAGCATCCCGAACGTTACAACGACGTGCGAATACCAATGCATGTCGAATGGGTGTTTGCGGCTTCTGCCGAAGGAAAACAATTGCCTTATCCATGGGATGGCATTTATTTGCGCAATTACCAAGGACTGATTTTAGCGAACTACAAAGTGGAGATGAGTCCTCTTAGACAAGATAAAAAGTTGGACGACATGGTTGAAACCCTTTCGAACCGAGGTTATCGTGTAGAAAGCAATCCGAAGGATTCCACAGAGACCTTGATCTACCATGATATCACTGCTCCAGTTGGGTCCTATTTTCCAAATGCCCTTGGACTTTTTAACATGAGCGGAAATGTCGCCGAAATGGTCTATCACTCCAACACAGGCCGAACAGAAGCAGGCACAGCGGGAGGTGGATGGATGAATACTGCTGAAGAAATTAAAATTCTTGCACCCGATCCTTATAAAGGAATAGCAGGTGCACACAGAAACATCGGCTTCCGAATTGTCATGACCACATTGATCAATCCTTAGCCTACAAATTTTCGAAAAAATCGTTGCCCTTGTCGTCGGTGATGACGAATGCGGGGAAGTTTTTCACGGTAATCTTCCGAACAGCTTCCATGCCCAACTCTTCAAAATCA
>JBILBT010000018.1:0-21401 GCA_044353545.1 Crocinitomicaceae bacterium
CTTTTGTAAAAAAAATAGCGTATGATCGAAGTTGGAATTATCATGGGAAGCGCATCGGATTTGCCGGTGATGCAAGATGCAGCAGACATATTAGACAACTTTGGGATCCGCTATGAAATTGATATCGTATCGGCACATCGTACCCCTGAGCGCATGTTTGACTACGCAAAAGGTGCGCATGGACGAGGATTAAAAGTGATTATCGCAGGCGCCGGTGGTGCAGCACATCTTCCCGGAATGACAGCCTCCTTAACACCACTCCCAGTGATTGGTGTTCCGGTAAAATCCTCCAATTCAATCGACGGCTGGGACAGCATTTTATCAATCCTACAGATGCCCAATGGTATTCCAGTTGCAACTGTTGCATTGAATGGGGCCAAAAATGCTGGAATACTGGCTGCAAAAATTATCGGCTCATCGAATCCTGTAGTTCAAGAAAAGGTAATTGCCTTCATGGAAGAAATGAAGTCGAAGGTAATTGAAAGTGCTGAGAAGCTAAAATAATTACAGATAAAGCAAGTATTTTTTTCGAATCGCCTTGAACGATTCTAGCCCTGGCTGCCAAGTCGCACGGATTTCCTTTGCTGACCACCCTGCCATAATTTGCTCCTTTAGTTTCGGTGTTCCCGCCAAACGATTGAAAGATGCGGGCTGATCAATAAATGTGAGTGAATCCAAAATTTCTTTGGCCTGAATGACATAACTCAAGTTGATTTCATAGCGTCGTTTTGACAAACTATTTTGAAGATCGAAACCATTGCATACTTTGTTTTCATAAAGAGGATTCTTTGCTCCAGGCATTGAAACTGGTGTAAAGTGAAAACTTGTATCCGTAAATTTTGGATGGCCAAAGATTTCAAAGGGTTGGTCTGTTCCCCTACCCACACTTACCGTCGTTGCTTCAAACAAACACAAACTCGGGTACAAGGCAATGGCCAATTCCGATTTTAAATTGGGTGATGGTGGGACAGGCAACACATACTTTGTTTTGTGGGTGTAATTTCGACATGGAATCACCCACAATTTACAGGTAAGACTATCCCGCAACCAATGTTCGCCATTGATCATCATGGCATATTCTCCAATGGTCATTCCATACACAATGGGAACAGGATGCATGCCTACAAACGATTTCTGTTCTGGCTCGCGAATAGGTCCATCCACATAGTGCCCATTTGGATTCGGACGATCGAGCACCACAAGCTGTTTCCCATTTTCCGCACAGGCCTCCATGACATAATGCAAGGTAGAAATGTAAGTGTAAAAGCGCACGCCAACATCTTGAATATCGTAAATAACGATGTCGATGTTAGCCATTTCAGATGGCAGTGGTTTTTTGTTTTGGCCGTATAAACTGATTAAAGGGATGCCTGTCTTATCATCCACAGAGCTATGAACTCTTTCGCCTGCATCCGCTTGACCACGAAACCCATGTTCTGGTGCAAAGACCTTTTTTACATTCAAACCGAGCGAAAGTAGGGTGTCTACAAGATGAACATTACCCACCATTGACGTTTGATTGCTCACCACTGCAATGTTTTTATTTTGAAGGGAATCCATGAAGAGGTGAAGTCGGTCGATGCCAAGAACAGGTGCGCGCAATGGATTGTGAACTTGCTGCTCTTCAACACGAATGCAATCTGCGTCACCGGGCTCACACTGCTCAATGACTTGGGTTTCTGCAATTACAGTGCGCTTCGGTTTGTGAAGACCACAGGAGGTCACCAAAAGAATTAAAATACTTTTTAAGCACAAATGCTTTATGTACTTTCGTGCATTCAAAACTAGCCGTTTGCCGTTTGAGTATTTCATATCACAAAGAATCCTGAAAAGCGAGGTCGAAGGTAAGAAAGTTTCCAGACCCATCGTTCGCATTTCCATGTTAAGTATTGCACTTGCAGTTGTTGTTAATTTAATTACAATCGCAGTGGTTACAGGGTTCCAGCACGAAGTTAGCGACAAAGTTACGGGTTTTGGTTCGCATATCCTTGTCATGAATGCTGGTGAACAAAGTGTGTACGAAGCTGAACCCCTCTTGCGAGATACACTCTTGCACAATTCTTTACAAAATTTCGCAGGCATTGCTACTGTGAATGCTGTTGCTTACAAACCTGTATTGTTCCAATCCGGAAAGGTAGAGCGCACGATCCGAACAAAGAACGGCAAAGACTCTGTATTTGTGCAACAAGAAATTATGGCAGGTCTTCTCAAAGGAGTTGATTCAAGCTACGACCTTCATTTTTTCAAAGAAAATTTAATCTCCGGTCGCATACCTGATTTCACCACCCCTGAAGCGACTAATGAAATTCTTTTATCGCAACAAGTCGCAAAAACCTTAGGTGTGAAACTCAACGATGATGTGAAGGCATTTTTCGTGAAAAACCAGCCCATACGACGCAACTTCAAACTTGTCGGGATTTATGAAACGGGATTGGATGAATTCGATAAAAAAATGGCCTTGGGCGATCTTCGACTTGTGCAAAACCTCAATGACTGGGGTGTCAAGGCAGCCATTACAGTGGAAGACACACTCTACAATGGCCAATTGATTGTTCGTGCAGAAAGCAGCGGTGGCAATGGCAATTACCGCTACGATTGGGGGAAGGGCTTTGAAAACTATTCAGGATTTCCCTTGTGTCCAACGCGTGACACTGTGATTCGTTTGATTGTTTCAGACTATTGGAGCAACATTGATGGACGCAACGAAACGACGAGCAAGGCAGACACAGCATACATGTTTATACATGTTCAAGCGCACCACGGCGATGTCAATCACATCGACGAAGACTGCGGATTTCAAACAAACACAGACGGAACAATTAACAAGACACTGACGGCGGAAGGATTTAGCATTGAAGGATTTCACCGCACATTGTCGTTCAAACTACAAGATGGCCCCGGAAGTTCCTCAAACTACATCGGGGCATATGAGCTTACCGTGAAAGATTGGAGTGCCTTGCCTGACATCTATGAAAAACTGAAACGGCAATTCTCCCTCATCCCAACTTCCAGCGGTCACATGTTGCGCGTGACGAGCATTACCGATGAACAAGCTGACATTTTCATGTGGCTTGGTTTTTTGGATTTAAATGTATTGATTATTCTTACCCTGATGATCTTGATCGGCATCATCAACATGGGTTCTGCCCTACTTGTGCTGATCCTTGTTCGCACAAGTTTTATTGGCTTATTGAAATCCATGGGAGCCACAGACTGGAGCATTCGTAAAATCTTCCTTTTCCAATCGGGACGATTGATTTTACGTGGAATGGTTCTGGGAAATGTTGTCGGACTAAGCCTTTGTGGATTGCAGGAGTATTTCGGAATTATTCGACTAAATCCAGAGGTCTATTATTTAGATTCCGTTCCAATCGAACTTAACTTATCGGCATGGATTGCACTTAATACAGTGACCTTTGTGGTCTGTTTAGCTGCGCTGATTATTCCGAGCATTGTGATTACACGGATCCGCCCATCCAAAGCAATAAAGTTCAATTAAACTATTGCGTCTTCAACTCCACAAACTGGAATTCACGGTATTTTCCTTGGTCCTCGTAATCGCTGCGGTACTTCGGACCTTGCACTTTAGAAAATTCGATAAGTACAGTAACCTTACCCGACAATCCAACTGCTGCGAAATAGTTATCCAATTCTTTTTTCATGCGTTCCGCACGTGCTTCAGCCAGCCTTTGATTCGATCCCTCGAATGCTTTTGTTGGCACTGTAGATGCTGATGATGTGATGTTGATTTTCACCCCTGAACGGCCATTTTTCACTTGGGCTTCCACTTGTTTCACAAAAGCAGCAAGAGATTCATTTTCAGCACATGTAAGGTTGGCATAGTTGTAATCGTACACATGCTTGAAGCTTAGGTCTTGCATTGGAATCGGCTCACCCACTTTCGCTGTACATGTTGCTTTTTGTCCGATGGCATCCGTTACATTGATTACATAAGATCCTTTCATAACTCCCGACGGGTTTTGTATCGTGGAACCATTCGACCATGCAAAGGTAAACGGAGCCACTCCACCTGTCAGCACAGAAGACAATGTTCCATCTGTTCCACCAAAGATTGTCACATCGGTTCCATTGCATCTCAGGCTCAATGCTGGCGGTGTTAAAATTGACGCCATATAAATGTCGCTTCGTTCACCATCGCGGTTACTTGACCAGTAGATGGTATTTTCTGAATAAGAGAAATAGGCATCAAACTTAGGAGAATTCACTTTATCACCTAGACTTACGGGAGTTGACCAGTTGACAAACGAATTACCCTGCTTCACCGAATAAAAAATATCTGCATCACCCAAACCACCCAAGCCATTGCTCGAGAAAAATAGCGTATCATTCCCTTTTGACAAAAACGGTGTAGTTTCAAATCCTGCCGTATTGATGACATTCCCCATGTGTTGTGGAGCTGTCCAACTTCCATTTTGTTTTGTACTCACATACAAATCCTCCTCTCCTAAAGAGTTCGGACCCTTGAAAGAAAGGATGAGAACATCTTCGGACTCGGAAACATTAAAGGTGTAAAACTCTCCCTCAATATCTAAAGTTGGAATGCTAATTTCCGAAGGCGTTTGCCATTTGTTGTCTTTCAAAATTGAGGTAGATAGTCCTTTGACCAAATCTTTTTTTCCCTCATACGAGTTCAACACATAAAGTGATTTTCCAGATGCGCTAAGGCCAACAATTCCGTTATTGAATTTATTATTTAACTCAGATAAAGGTTGACAAGCACTATAGCTTCCATCAGACGCGCGCTTACTGAACCAAATGTCTTGGTCTGTTTCACCAGCTACAGAAGCAGGGTCAAATGCACGAACAAAATAGAGCAGTGAACTATCTTTTGAAAAGACAGGCATAATTTCTTCAAACGGAGCTGTATTTACTGTTCCAGGAAGTTTTTTCGGTTCAGAGATCTGCCAAAACTGAGCCATTGCATTGACACAAAAGCCACAGAGAAAAATCACAAAGAGGATTTCTTTTTTCATCATTATACGTCTTAAATTGAACACACAATTAACGTCCAAGCATTAAGCCAAGCACCAGTTCGTGTCCTCCTGAAGTGAAGTTATTGAAGCGAGATAGGGAATAATCGTAGGAGTAACCGAGTTTGAATCGTTCAGAAATATTCAAGCCTACCATCCCAATAATTGCATCTTTATTGCGGTAAGACACACCTAGCCACAACCACTCCTTGTATTCTACCTGCACTGATCCCTCGATTGACAAAGGTGCAGGTGTCATTTTTTTCATGAGAATAGCTGGTGTGAGCGTCACGTTTTCACTCACAGGAATTTTCACCCCAGCTGTTGCGTTGAAGTGCATCTGCGTATTGAAATTGGCAGTTCCAGATCCGAAGTTCACCAAATCTTTAGTCAGGTGATCAGCAGAAATACCCACAAAGAACTTCTTAGAATACAGATAAAAGCCTACTCCTAAATCCATAATAAACCGATTGGATTGATTCATTATGAAGTTATTATAGGTTTGGTCGGTGTACCCTAGAGTTGGATCTACTTGATTAAGGACTTGAGCTTTGTCTTTCAAGAAAGAGTGATTTGAAAATCCCAAACGCGTTCCAAAAGAGAGGTTTACCTTAGCCGATAGTGGCAAATGCAAGGCGTAAGTTCCAGCCACTTGCATGCGTCGAAAGGCACCGTATTGATCCGCAATAAACTGGCCACCAAGGGCATGCTTTAGTTTTCCTGTTTTCACTTCAGGGTTTTTAACAGGCCCTTGACTGGTTCGCAATGCAGGATTGTATTTTGGTTTATCAGGTAAATTTAATGGTGAACACACAGATAAATAAGCCGTTCTTGGCTCATCACCAAAACCTGCCCATTGCCAACGACCACTCATTGTTATATCCGTAAAATCATATACTCCAGCTGCCCCTGGATTCACCATGAACTGATTTCTAAGATATTGGCTGTACTGTGGGATTTGCTGACCGAAGGCAGAAAGCGCCGTAAAGATAAAGAAGACAAGAAAACTTTTTTTCATCAAAAAAGAGTTGAGTAGATATAGCCAAACACCTTATAAATTCAATTTTACCGAATGAAAAACTCAGAAAAATGAATGCGTTTAAGCGATTCAAAGTTAAAGCAAAAAAATGAGCATACAGCCCGTAAATTCCAAATATCACATTTGATTCACAGAAAATTAATCCTTTACTCCATGCAATCGCAGGGTGAGTCGAAATGAATATCCACCCAAGGCAGTCTTTTTCTTAAGGCTTCCTGAAAGGATGGGCCATATTTTACTCCTTGAATTTCAATCACTTTAAGGGCTTTTAATTGGTCCATCGACCGGGGGAAATGTGCTATTGGCACTTCCCATAAATCAATCATTTCCACCTTCATGCAGTAGCCAAAACACTCTGGAATTTCATCGAAAGTATTCCTATTAATAAGAAGTGTCGTTAGATTTGACAAGCGACAAATTTCATTGGGGAAAATAGACAATTCATTTTTTGACAAGTCCAAGATTTCAATAAACTTCAAATCTCCAATAAAACTTGGCAGTTCAGTCAATTTGTTCTTTCCAAGGTCGAGTACTTTCACGTTCGTAAAACGTTCAATTATTGCAGGTACCTCTGTCAATTTTTCACGGGCCAATGAAATGTAAAAAACCGAATCAGGATTGGCACTTTCGAGTTCCTTTAATGTATACACACGAAGGGTGTAAAGCTGCGAAAAAGCAACTGAATTAAGCAATAAACTCAGCAGAAGTACGAACGAATTTTTCATCTTTTTGCAACTGTTCCTTTAAGGCCTCAACCGATTCAAATTTTTGCTCATCACGCACCCGTTCCATGAACCGAATGGTGATCACTTTATCATATATATCCTCTTGAAAATCTAAGATGTGGACTTCCAAATGTACATCATCTGTTGATACAATCGTTGGTCGTTTACCAATGTTTAACATGCCGCGATACACATTGCGCTCCACATGTACTTCCACGGCGTAAACACCAATTCCAGGAACCAATTTTAAATCGCTATTGACTTCAATGTTTGCCGTCGGAAAACCAATCGTTCTTCCCAGCGCACGCCCTCTAACCACCTTACCTGAAAGAACATAGGGCTGTCCCAGAAAAACGGCGGCACGCTGCACATCACCATTGAGCAATGCTTCACGAATTTTCGTCGAACTGATATTTACCTCATCGATATCTTGAGCTGGAATTTCAATCACTTCAAATTCGTAGGTGTCCGCGACATCCTTCAGGTATTGAATATTTCCCTCCCTGTTTTTCCCAAATTGATGGTCGTAGCCAATGATAATCTTCCGCACATGCAACTTATTGACGAGGATATCTCGCACAAATTCCAAGGCCGTTAGGCGAGAAAAATCAAAAGAAAAGGGATAAATGATTAAATTCTGAAGTCCATATTCTGAGAGCTTTTCCATTTTCTCTGCCTGCGTTTGCAAGAGTTTCATGCCATGACTTTCGGGATATAGAATCATGCGCGGATGTGGATAAAATGTCAGCAGAACAGATTCACCATCAATACCATGTGCCTCATCCAATAAGGTTTGCAGAATTTTCTGGTGACCAAGATGCACACCATCAAAGGTTCCAATGGTTACAACAGGATTTGAAATTTCAGCTACTGTATTCAGATCATTAAAAATTCTCAACTCACCCTTTCATTAAATGAACCATCAACCCCCTTAAGAAATTGTTTATCGCACCACTGTGATGTCACCATGCCCTTTAATTTCTACACCATTAATACCTGTTGCCACATACTTGTAGAAGTAAACACCATCCGTAACCTCCTGACCACTTGGGGCAGTTCCATCCCATTTTGGATCTGGATCAGTTGTCTCGAATACAACATTGCCCCATCGGTTTAAGATGACGATATAGATTTCTTTCGTGTATAAATGTGTTAAGAAGAAGATGTCATTCGTATTATCATCATTCGGTGAGAATACGTTTGGCACAATGACTTCAGGGTCTCCAAAAGGAATTACAATGATTTCCAAAGAATCAACCGACGAACAAAGTCCATTTGATGCTATAAGTGTAACAATATACGTTCCCGGGTTAGCGTACGATTGAGTCGTAGCATCTGTTAGGTTTGATGTGAAGGTATTCCCATTTCCAAAATCCCAATCGTAGGTCGTTCCGAACTGTGATCCATTGGCGAAGTTCACATCCAATACTGGATTTCCTGACTGAACATCACTTATGAAAAGTGCTATTGGGAACGGAAGTACATTGATATTTACTGTCGATGTTGCTACACAACCGTTCGCATCAGTACCTGAAACCGAGTAGACGTTTTGTCCAACAGATGGTATAAATGCTTGACCATTCAAGGCCCCACCACTCCATGTGTATGTTGTTGCCCCTGTTCCGTTCAAGGTAACTGTAGTTCCCTCACAGATCACTTGAGACGCTCCTGCTCCTACAACCGGCAATGGATTTACCACGATTGTAGCAGTTGCCGAAGTTGTACACCCAATGGCATCTGAATAGGTATAGGTTACTGTTTGTGTCCCAACACTTGGGTCAAATGATCCCCCAATCACACCTGTCCCAGAGAATGTACCTCCTGCTGGCGTACCGTTTAACACCACATTCGCGGCATCGATACAAATTGGAGTATAAGTCCCTGCGTTAGATGGAGTCAACTGAACCACTGTAATTGTAGCAACATCTGTGTTCACACAACCATTTGCATTGGTATAGGTATAGGTCACTGTTTGCGTGTTTACTGATGGATCAAAGGCATTGGCTGTTACACCTGTTCCAGAGAATGTTCCACCTGCTGGTGTTCCCACCAAAGGTAAGTTCGCGGCATCTGTACAAATTGGGTTGTATATCCCGGCATCAACTATTGGCAAAGGATTCACAGTGATTGAAGCTGTTGCTGATTCAGAACATCCATTGGGATCCGTGTAGTTGTAGGTCACTGTTTGTGTTCCAGAAGCCGGATTGAATGCTGTTCCTGTTACGCCTGTTCCAGTGAATGTTCCTCCAGCCGGTGTTCCAGCCAAAGTTACTGGAGAGGCATCGATACATACTGGTGTATAGGTTCCTGCATTAACGGGAGGTGAAGAATAAGAAGTTACTTGAACAGCATCGGTGCTCACACAACCTGCTGCTGACGTTCCTGTTGCTGTATACACTGTTGTTCCAACTGGTGGGGTAAATGGCGTGCCATTCGTGATGAGTGGTGACCATGTATATGCCGTTGCTCCACTTGCTGTTAGTGTGACCTGCGTGCCAATACAAACCGCTTGATCCACACCTGCATTCACTACTGGAAGCGCATTGACCGTCACCGCGACTTGATCTGTGCTTGTACATCCAGCAGCGGATGTTCCTGTAACGGTGTATGTTGCAGTGGCTGGTGGAGCGAATGCCACTCCATTTGTTGCTGCCGGTAACCATGAGTAGGTCGCAGCACCTGACGCTGTTAAGGTTGTCGTTTGGCCTGCGCACACTGTCGCGTCAGCACCACCTGCAATTGTTGGAAGAGGATTCACAGCAATGGTTGCAGTTGCAGAACCAGAACATCCGCTTGGATCTGTATAATTGTATGTGATTGTCTGTGTTCCAGATGCAGGATTAAACGCCGTCCCTGTTACACCAGTTCCAGAGAATGTTCCTCCAACCGGAGAACCCGCAAGCGCTATAGGACTCGCATTGATACATATAGGAGAATAGGTTCCTGCACTAACGGTTGGAGAGGACGACGAAACGACTTGAACTGCATCCGTACTAACACAACCAGATGACGATGTCCCCGTCACCGTGTAAACTGTAGTCCCAACAGGAGGAGAGAATGGAGTACCATTGCTAGCAGCCGGTAACCATGTGTAGGTTGTTGCTCCACTTGCAGTTAATGTGACTTGTGTTCCGATACAAACCTGTTGATCCGTACCCGCACTTACGGTTGGCAATGGATTTACCGTCACGAGTACTTGGTCTGTATTCAAGCATCCATTGGCATCTGTCCCCGTTACTGTGTAAGTTCCTGAATTGACGGGGTTAAACGCAATGCCATTGTTGGCCGCAGGTGACCATGAGTAGGTCGTTGCTCCTGAAGCTGCAAGTGTAATTGTTTGTCCTTCGCAAATGGTGACATCCGTTCCACCAGCCACTGTAGGCAAGGTGTTCACTGTAATGTTTGACGTTGCAGAACCAAAACATCCGTTCGCATCTGTGTAGCTATATGTGACTGTTTGAGACCCAGACGAAGTGGCAAAGCTTGTTCCTGTGACTCCAGTTCCTGTGAATGTTCCACCTAAAGGTGCGCCAGTCAAGGTTACCGAAGCGACATCACTACAAACTGGGGAATACACGCCAGCATCAACAACTGGAGTTGTATTTACTGCAACAACAACTTGATCCGAATTTTGGCAGCCTGCAGAAGATGTGCCGGTTACTGTGTACGTTGTTGTTCCGGTTGGTGGTGTAAATGCCACACCATTGGATACGGTAGGTGACCAAGAATATGTTGCGGCATTGTTTGCTGTTAGGGTTATTTGAGTTCCAACACAAACGGACTGATCCGCACCAGCATTGACATTCGGTAGTGTATTGACGTTTACTTGGACAACATCCGAGTTTTGACAACCTTGAGATGATGTACCTGTTACAGTATACGTAGCTGTTGATGAAGGGGCAAATGCTACGCCATTGGCGACCACAGGCGACCATGAGAAGCTTGTCGCTCCAGTCGCTGTAAGTGTTGCATTTTCACCTGCACAGATGGTAACGTCAGTACCTCCAGTTATTATGGGCAGTGGATTCACTGTTACAAGTACTTGATCTGTATTTGTACACCCACTTGCTGTTGTTCCAATTACCGTGTATGTTCCTGTCGCAGCTGGCGTAAATGCGACTCCATCTGTCACCACTGGCGACCAAGAGTATGTTGTAGCCCCTGAGGCAGCCAATGTTGTTGTTTGACCCGAGCATACCGTTACATCCGCGCCACCATTGATGGTAGGCACTGCACTTACAGTGACAAGCACTTGATCTGTACTAATGCACCCAGCGGCTGATGTACCTGTGACTGTATATGTTCCAGAAGCTGCTGGTGTAAATGCAACACCATTTGACACAACAGGAGACCAAGAATATGTTGTAGCACCAGAAGCAGTCAATGTTACCGTTTGGCTTGTGCATATCGCCACATCAGCACCCCCATTCACTGTTGGGAGTGGATTTACCGTGACTAAAACCTGATCTGTATTTGTACAACCATTTGCACCTGTTCCCGTTACCGTATATGTTCCCGTGGCAGCTGGAGTAAATGACACCCCATTTGTCACCACTGGTGACCATGAATAAGAAGTTCCTCCGGCCGCAGTGAGTGTTACTGTTTGACCAGCGCATACCGCTGCATCGACACCTCCATTTACGGTGGGTAAATTATTGACCGTGACAAGCACTTGATCGGTACTCGTGCATCCGCCAGCACTTGTACCTGTTACGGTGTAAGTTCCGCTGGTGGCAGGCGTAAACGCTACGCCATTTGTTACCGCGGGAGACCATGAATAGGTGGTCATACCTGAACCTGCCAATGTTGTCGTTTGACCGGAACACACCGTCACGTCTGGACCTGCGTAAACCGATAAACTTGGGTTCACAGTAACAAGGACTTGATCAGTTCCTACGCAACCCGCAGCTGTCGTTCCTGTAACTGTATATGTTGTTGTCGATGGTGGTGAGAAAGGCACTCCATTGGTGATTGCAGGCGACCACGTATAGCTTGCGCCTCCTGTAGCTGATAACGTAACATTTTGACCTGTACAAATCGCTTGATCTGCTCCGGCGTTAATCACTGCAGATCCAGTCACCGTAATTGAAGCGGTTGCTGTAGTGCTTGATGGACATAAGGGATTTCCGGTAGCTGAATTTACCGTATAAGTATATGTTCCAGGCGTTGATGGCGGAGTCACCGTGACATTGGCGCCCGAAGTTGCGGAAAGTCCAGCGGCAGGTGTCCACGTGTATGTTCCGTTACCTCCAGTTGCTGCGAGGTTGACAGAGCCACCAGAACAGACTGATGACGTAACAGGTGTTAAATCAACTGGGGTATTAACCCCTGTGTTCGCACCGATGATGTAGTTACAGACGTCGCCGCCATAACCGTCAACCATAATATAATAGGTATTCCCAGGAATTAGGCCTGATGCTGAAACGGTTGTAGGCCCTGGGACCAATGTTGTTGGATTCCAACATGTAAAACTTGTCACTGGGCCAGCGCAACCTGTAGCGGAGAAAATGAACATTTGAATTCCGGAGCCCAACGTAGAACTCGTAATCCATACATTGAACGATACCGTTGTTGATGATGCAACAAAAGAAATAAATGAGTTGTTTTCAATGGACCCACAAAATGCCGTTGTCAGTTGAGGCCAAGAGTTGGCGGTATATGTTGATGCAGTGCTACCGCAATACCCATTCAATTCACAGATGGCCGTGGCACTCGCACAATCGTTTCCTGCGGGAGGATTCCCTACGCATGATGGTGGCGGTGGCGGTGCAACTACACAAATGGAGAAGGTACCTGTTCCTCCAAAATATTTCCAAAAACGAATGTACAGGGTAGTACCTGGTGTTTGCCCGGTCAAGGCAATGTAAGGCATCAATCCGTTTGAGTCGTCATTACATTGAATCAAAGTCAACGCTGAACAAGAACCAGAATAAATTGCCATTCCACCATCTAACATAGTGCCAGCGGCTGAACCAAAATTCAATGCCCCTCCTGCAGGCACGACCACACTGAACCATACATCTTGACCAGAATAGGCTGCACATAAAGGCAATGGAACACCAGCCGTGTTCGTTGACCCTACGTTCGTTCCAGCAGTGTATGTACATACAGTTCCAGCAGTTAGCGGCGTCGCGTTACATGGATTGTCATTTGCGGGTTGGGCAAAAGCGATATTGATGGAAATCAAAACTCCTGAAATCATCATAGTAGCTTTACCAAAGCTCGCCACAACCGTGCGTATAGTTTTATTTAATGCTTTCATTTTGTAGTTGTAGAAAGTAAATATGCTTCTTCATAACCCACAAGAAACACATCGTATTTTGACATGATGTCTTTGCATGTTTTTAAGAAGCCATACGTATCTGAAGTTTCTCTCGGAAAAACAACCGTTAAGACTGAGTGATTTCCATCGAAAACAATCTCCGTAATTGGTGTCGCTGCATTTAGATCTTCACCCAATGAATTGAACGATCTTTTCAATTTGCCGAAATCTTCAACAGTGAATGTCAAGGCCAAAAACACATCTTGATACCTTGGGTTTCCTGCGTGAATGTTCAACACAATTCGTTCCTCAAGCCCTTTCGCGTCTAGTGTAGTATAGTTCCAAGTGTTGTTTTGAGATTGAGCTGATGCGCCTAACACGCAAATAATCAGCACAAATGAAATCGTAAGTAGTTGTTTTCCCATTATAATTAAAGTACAAGGTTACACACACAATGACGCATCACACATCAAGTTAGTTGCGCAAATATAAAACATTGAATGTGGGAAATCATGAAACAATAAGACAAAAGTTGTGTTTTTTCAATTATTGAGTATTGCTTGAAAAGGATAAAAGTGGTATTTTTGTCGCGGATTTAGACTTTATTTATATTCAATCTAAATAAAAGAATCAGAAGAGATGATTACAGTAACAGATACCGCCAAAAAACAAGCCATTCGATTGATGGAAGATGATGGCAAAGATGGATACTTCATTCGCGTTGGCGTTGAAGGAGGGGGTTGCTCGGGCTTGATGTACCAATTGACCTTTGACAATCAAATCAACGAGAACGACAAATCATTTGAAAACAATGGTGTACAAGTCGTAGTTGACAAGAAAAGTTTCCTCTATTTGGTCGGAACAACGCTTGATTTTTCAGGTGGATTGAACGGAAAGGGCTTTGTGTTTAGCAACCCAAATGCAGGCCGCACCTGTGGATGTGGTGAATCATTCTCACTTTAAATTTTTCGATAAAACCGAATTTTCATTCTGATGGGATACACCGAAAATGAATTGGCCAAGGACCTAGAAAACCAAGAGTATAAATTTGGTTTCGTAACGAATATTGAGTCAGACAAAGCTCCGAAAGGACTGAACGAAGGCATTATTCGGTTTATTTCAGCCAAAAAGGAAGAGCCCGAATGGATGCTTGACTTTCGACTCAAGGCTTTTGCCCTTTGGAAAGAAATGACCGAACCAGAATGGGCTCATGTGCATTACGAAAAACCTCACTTTCAAGACATCACCTATTATTCGGCACCAAAACAAAGCAAAAAATACGAATCCTGGGACGATGTGGATCCTGAAATGAAGGAAACCATGAGTAAGCTTGGGATCTCCATGGAAGAACAGCAGCGCTTAACTGGTGTTGCGGTTGACTTCGTGATGGATTCCGTTTCTGTGGCGACTTCCTTCAAATCTAAACTTGCTGAACTTGGAATCATCTTTTGCTCCTTTTCGGAAGCGGTGAAAGATCACCCAGAATTGGTTCGCAAGTACATGGGATCAGTGGTTCCTATGACAGATAATTTCTACGCAGCATTAAATTCAGCTGTGTTTACCGATGGTTCATTTTGTTACATCCCCAAAGGTGTGCGTTGTCCGATGGAATTGTCCACGTATTTCCGCATCAACGAAGGGGGAACAGGACAGTTTGAAAGAACACTTGTTGTTGCAGATCAAGGTGCTTATGTTTCTTATCTCGAGGGCTGTACCGCTCCACAACGCGATGAGAATCAATTGCATGCTGCGGTGGTTGAATTGATCGCTTTGGACGATGCCGAAATTAAATATTCAACGGTTCAAAACTGGTATCCAGGAGACAAAGAAGGAAAAGGTGGCATTTACAATTTCGTGACGAAGCGTGGATTGTGTGAACGCAATGCAAAAATCGCGTGGACTCAAGTAGAAACTGGCTCGGCCGTGACGTGGAAATATCCGTCATGTGTGCTGAAAGGAGACAACTCGATTGGTGAATTCTATTCGGTAGCGGTAACCAACAATTACCAACAAGCGGATACCGGAACGAAGATGATTCACCTCGGAAAGAACACCAAAAGCACCATCATCTCGAAAGGGATCTCTGCAGGTAAATCTCAGAATTCTTACCGTGGATTGGTTCAAATTCATAAAAGCGCGGACAACGCGCGCAACTTCTCTCAGTGTGATTCTTTGTTGATGACTGACGAATGTGGGGCTCACACCTTCCCTTACATCGAGTGCAAGAACAGTTCTGCCAAGATTGAACATGAGGCGACAACGTCAAAAATTGGGGAAGATCAAATCTTCTATTGCTTGCAACGTGGGATCAGTGAAGAAAAGGCCATTAGCTTGATCGTCAACGGATACTGCAAAGAGGTGCTCAATCAGTTACCCATGGAGTTTGCCGTGGAAGCACAAAAATTATTGGCCATCAGCTTGGAAGGTTCGGTAGGTTAAGAAAGACAATTCGATTTTAAAAAAATATAGATGATTACAATTAAGAATTTACACGCATCGATCGACGGCAAGGAAATATTGAAAGGATTAACTCTTGAGGTGCCCGCAGGTCAAGTGCATGCCATCATGGGACCAAATGGCGCCGGAAAAAGTACACTTGCCTCCGTACTTGCTGGTCGTGAGGATTATGAAGTCACTGAGGGATCTGTTGATTTTGATGGTGTGGATTTACTTGAACTTTCAACGGAAGATCGAGCACGCGAAGGCATGTTTCTCGCTTTTCAATATCCAGTTGAAATTCCAGGCGTTTCGAATGTAAATTTCTTGCGCACCGCATTGAACGAAATTCGTGAGTACAGAGGACAAGAGGCCATTTCCGCGAAAGATTTCATGGCCATGGTGCGTGAAAAATCAGCGATTGTTGAGTTGGATCCTAAACTCGCTTCTCGTGCTGTCAATGAAGGATTCTCGGGAGGTGAAAAGAAGCGAAATGAAATCTTTCAAATGGCGATGCTTGAACCGAAATTGGCCATCTTGGATGAAACAGATTCAGGGCTTGACATCGACGCATTGCGCATTGTTGCCAGCGGTGTTAATAAATTGCGTTCGGAAAAAAATGCAACGATTGTCATTACGCACTATCAAAGACTGCTTGACTACATTGTGCCAGATGTCGTACATGTACTTTACAACGGGCGAATCGTAAAATCTGGACCAAAGGAACTTGCCTTAGAGCTGGAAGAAAAGGGCTACGATTGGATCAAAGCGGAACAAGAAGCGAAATAATGGCTGAACTCATGAGTGAAACACAGACCGACCGCACACTTTCATCGTTTACGAAGCACCTGCGTCAAACCGAAATTTCATTGCCCGCTCACCTCATCACTACTTCGTTGAATGAGCTAAACGGAAAGTCATTTCCGACAACACGCTCTGAAGCATGGAAATATACCCGTTTGACCAAGCTTTCGAAATTGAGTCCAACATTGGCATCCCAACAGGATGGAACCAATGGTACTTCATTCGCCATTCATACAACAGGGAATCGTATCGTGATTGAAAATGGTGCGATACACCTAGATGCTTCGCGATACGAAACTGTTACAGGACTTGCAATTAAGCGGTTCAGTGAATGTAATGCTGAAGAATTGCAACACATCGGAAGCTTGCTTACGCTTGAAAACGAACCTTTTAACGCGCTGAACACAGCCTTCATGCAAGAAGGGATTTTCATTCAGATTGCAGATAAAGCCCAAATTGAAGCACCCATAGAATTGATTCATCTCTTGTCAAAAGTGGAATGTTCTGCGACTATCCGTCTCTTTGTACATGTGGGCAAATTTGCGAAAGCGGAATTGACCATCGGGACTTGGGCAGTTGGTGCAGATAAATCCATTCTCAACGCTGTCACTGAAATTCATGTGGGTGAGGGTGCTCATTTTACGCTACAAAAACTACAATCCGAAGACGAAGGAAATTTTCAGATCTGCACAGAGGAGGTTGAACAAGAAAAAGATTCCGTGTTCACCATGCATACCGTAACCTTGAATGGAACCTTGGTGCGCAACAATGTGCGTGTTCGTGTGAATGGAACAAATTGCGAGACAAATCTATACGGTGCATACTTGTTGAAAGGAAATCAACACACTGACAACCATACTGTAATTGACCATATGATGCCCCATTGCAACTCGAATGAATTGTACAAAGGCGTCATTGATGAGCAAGCAACGGCAGTGTTCAACGGGAAGGTATTTGTCCGAAAAGACGCTCAAAAAATCAATGCATTCCAATCCAATGGAAATGTGTTGATGACGGATACTGCAACTGTGAATTCAAAACCTGAATTGGAAATCTATGCCGACGATGTGAAGTGTTCACATGGATCGACGACTGGACAATTGGATGAAGAAGCTGTCTTCTATTTGCAGTCGCGTGGAATCTCTGAACGATCAGCGCGCAACTTGTTGGTTGAGGCTTTCATCGGAGAGGTATTGGATAAAAATGACAATCAAGATTTTGTTGCCAAAACAAATTCAATCCTAAACGAGCGCTTTGGTTGGGAGCGTTAATTAATCCTCGTCGTCATCCATGAATGAAATGATTCCATCGTCGTCACTGTCATTCAAATCCTTGATGAAGAGCGCGATTTCACTCATGATGTGTTGTTTCTGTGGATCTTTCGGCTCTTTTGATTCGATGTAATCACGCAAGAACAGTTGAGACTCCAAGACATGTCGTTCTTCGAATGGACCCTCCATGTTTTCAATGATGGTCAAGCAATCCATGGCCTCCATAAAACTTCCTTCAACCGCAATATCGACGAAATCTGGTAGGTAGTAACTATAATCTAGGGGACTGTTCCAGATGGTCGTTAATAATGCCTGACGAATATTGATAAAACGTGCTTCACCGAGTAGTCGCATCATTTCATCGATGGCTGAACTGTCTTTCATGGACGAAAGAAACTCCATGATTTCCTTGTGTGAATCTACCAAGTTCTTGTCCATCAAGACCTCAGCCAATGGCTCGAGAATTTGAATATTTCCCGACGCCTCGAGCGTTTTTAATGCTGTGCTTATTTTTTTTGCGTTTCCCGACTTCAAATCGGCAATTAGCGTCGCAATCTTTTTCGTTGGTTGGGTGGGTGTTTTTTCGCTCACGGTGTTTGTGTCTGTGGCAAAGGTAAATATTTAAAGTCGAACGTCCGCGTCACACAGAACTTGAATATCTTTGTACCATGCCTTTTTACCGCTGGACATCCATACTTTTTCTGTTTTTTGTGCTCTACAGCTGTAGTCCCGGAGAAGCACGTCCATCGCGGAAGCAACGTATCGTGCTTGCAACGGACTGTCTGACCAAAGAAGATGAGCGACTTTTCAAGAGTTTTAAAAAATACCATCACATCGATGTGCAGATTGTGGAAATGTCTGCGGACTCAATTCTTTACATCCTTGAAAAAGAGGGAATAAATACAGAAATTGATGCTGTATTGCTTCGTTACGGTAAAGGATCAGCGCAGATTCAAAGCAATCATTTCCTAAAAAGTAAGATAAATAGTTTACCACCAGCAGTCCAGTCCTTGGATTATTTCACGGTAGGACAAGATCCTTATGTAATCCTTAAACACGTGAGAGATTCCTCAAACAAGCAACTCGATTTAGCGGACCTTGTTCGGCAAACACCATGGACCACAGATCTCGCGATTTCAATCCATTTCAATCCATTGTTTTCTGCGGTTAAGGCACGAATGAAGGATGAAAAGAAATACAGTTTTCATGATTGGGAAAAGGATTTTCTGAAGAACAATACTGCTTCCACTCGTTTTGCCGATAGCACAGGACGCTCGACTTGCTTGCTTACCCTTTATTCCCACACAAGCTCAAGAAAGGAAAAGTTGGAAAAAATCTATGCCATTGAAACGCCTATTTACCTCAATCAGCAGAATGGCGGGAGTTACTATCAACCTGTTCGCTTTGGGATTGTTCGTCACGCGCGCAATTTTACCAACGCCACGGTATTGTTGGATTACCTGTTCAATGTTCCATTCAACCGTCGCTTAAACAATCGAATGGGCACTTTCCCGGTCGTCGAGCGCGGTAAAAGTCCATATCCGTATCAGAACGATGCTCCAAAAATGTTTGCATGGATGGATCGTGCGATGCGGAGATTTCCTTTTGATTGAGAGCGAGAAACAGGACGAGAGCGAATGAAAAAAAATAAAAAAGCAGATCTATAAGCCGGGTTCTGTTTCCACCGAAGTGGATGCCTATCATTTATCTAGCCCTACACTCACGTGCAGGATCCATCGACCTACCCTCCGGGATCAGGCGAGCAGCCCTCAAGCCCCGGTATACATGGTCTTTCAGTCCGTAAGGTTTACCTTGCCTCCCCCATTGCTGCGGAAGCGGTGAGCTCTTACCTCACCTTTTCACCTTTTCCCCGTAAACGAGGTAGTTTTCCTTTCTGTGGCACTTTCTGTTCCCACACGGTCGCCCCTGTGAGACCTTCCCGTTAGGAAGTACGGTGCTCTATACTGCCCGGACTTTCCTCTTTCCGTCTTGCGACGAACAGCGATAGACCGATCTGCTTTTTACAAAGATACAATGAAACAGGGCGGCAGCCTATTTTTTCACGAAAGTAGTATGTGCGAGGCCTTTGCTTGACGTCATAACGAGCACATAGGTGCCAGACTGCAAGGCAGCGATATTCATCAAAGCGGTTTCACTTTGGAGCATGTATTCCTCCTTCACTAAGCGACCATTTTGATCGAAAATGCGGAGCGATTCAATGTTTGCCCCCGCTTGAACTGTCAACTCATCGGATGCAGGATTGGGATAGACATTCATGGCAACTGTTGCTTCTGAAACACCCGCATCTAAATATCGATTTACGTCACGGTATTCGACAGAACGAATCACCTCATTACCGAAAATTGAATTCGTAACGACTTTGAGCACAGGTGCTTTTTGCCCATTTGTCCACCACTCATACTCCACAAAAGTTTGCGGAATTGGCAACCAAAAAGGAAAACCAACATTCAGATAAATGGAGTCCAATTCTGTGATGTCATGTTTTACGCGAAGGGCATTAAATGTTCCAAAAGGCGTAATGATTGTTCCATGGCCATCCACTACTGTATTCCTTGTGCGGTACTGTTTCCATTGTACATCCGTAAACTGCGTCAAATCAATGTTTGTATAGCCATTTGAAGATCCTACATCACCAAAAGTGACCGGAAAGTTGAAAATCGTTTCGATGGTATCCGAACGGAAAGGAATCTCATTCCCTTGAATACTCAAGCCCAATCCAACACTTGTAAGTGCCGTGGCTGTTTTCTTATCGAACTCATTTACCGCATCGATGGTCACTGGTAAAAACGCTGAAGCTTGATCCAAAGGAAGGTTATTCGATTGAACAAAAAATGAAGCTTGGTAGGCTGGAGGAGCGAAAGAACCCATTTGCACTTGACAAAGCAAACCTGCGGTTGAAATCAACCCGAACTGCTTTACAATTTGTGCTGTCGGTGTCAATCCAGAAAAATCCCAAGTCATTCCTGGTCCAGCGGTCGTGTAATCAAATGGAAAATCTGTACGCGTACTCATTCGAACGGTATCACCACCGTCGGCTATATCCGTAGATGTGATTGTGATTTGTGCATTTGATGCCGCAACAAAGGCGAACAAAAGCGTGCAGATATGTAATACTTTTCTCATTCGAGCAGGTTTTTAGTCAGTTAAAAGTAGATAAAGCAGCCCAAATAAATCAAAATCTCTTTCTTATATTTAAACATTGTTCTTTAAAATTCAAAAAAACCATTTAGAATGTTGAAACTGATGCTACTCCGACACGCCAAAACCGAGAAATATTCCGTTACAGGGCTTGATTTCGACCGACAATTGGCACCAAAAGGCGAACGCCAAGCGAAATCAATGTCGACTCATCTCAACAACTTTGAGTTAAGTGACTCCGCTGTTCTTTGTTCAGATGCAAAACGAACGCGTGAGACTTTTGATTTTATTCAACATGGTAATGCGCTCAACTCATTGACCTTTGACAATGCCTTGTATCTTGCAAACCGAGAAGAGATCTTTTCCATTCTCAGTAAACATCAGGGTAACTCCCCTATTTTACTGATTGGGCACAACGATGGCCTTTCTGATTTGGCCTCGTATCTCACGGACTCGTATCAGCATCTCGAAACTTGCACCTTACTTAGCATGGATGTTCATGCCGATGATTGGTCAGAAATCACCCAAGGAAGTTGCACTATTTCGGAGATGTTTCGTCCGGAGTAGCGTCTGAATTCTTTGGAACATACTCGTAGACAACGGTGAATTCCCCTTCTTTTCTCAAACGCTCTTCCTCAGCTTGCGCCGCGAGCCGAATGCGCTCATTCAATTCAGCTTCAAAATCTGGCGGTTCGATTCCCATCTCTTTTTCTA
>JBILBT010000170.1:0-6876 GCA_044353545.1 Crocinitomicaceae bacterium
GATTTTCGTTCAGGATACTACCGCGATCAGACCTTAATGATGGCCATTGATCAATTGACAGTTCAGCAGTATTTTGCTGGATTGTATGCGCATACAGATGTAACGGCTGAGCCTCAAAGTGCAGGCCGACAGATGGGTGGACACTACTCTACCCGCAATCTTGACGACCAAGGGAATTGGAAAAACTTGATGGCACAAAAGAACAGTTCAGCAGATATTTCGCCGACTGGTGGACAAATGCCACGACTTCTTGGATTGGCACAAGCATCAAAAATTTACCGTGAACACCCAACGCTAAAGGATATAGAATCATTCAAAAAATTTAGCAACGGTGGAAATGAAGTGGCTTTCGGAACAATTGGGGATGCCTCAACGTCTGAAGGGCCTTTCTGGGAAACGATCAACGCGGCTGGAGTGCTTCAAGTCCCAATGGTGATGTCCGTTTGGGATGATGGATATGGCATTTCCGTTCCGCGCGAATTTCAAACGACGAAAGGAAGTATTTCTGAAGCGCTCGCTGGAATGCAACGCACAAAAGATAAAAACGGCTATGAAATCTTCGTGACACGAGGATGGGATTATGGCCATCTTTGCGAAACATACGAGAAAGCTGTAAAAATTGCCAGAGAACAGCATGTGCCTGTATTGATTCATGTGAAAGAAGTGAATCAGCCACAGGGTCACTCCACTTCAGGATCTCATGAGCGCTACAAAACAAAGGAGCGTTTGCAATGGGAGAATGATTTCGATTGCATCGTTAAATTTCAAGAATGGATTTTGTCGTTCAATGCAAAGGGTGACATCATCGCTTCTGAAGATGAACTGAATGCCATCCGAGAAGAAGCGAAAAAATCTGTGCGAGCAGAAAAGAATGCAGCGTGGTCAGCCTTTGTTGACGACATCAAACAAGACCTTTCAGATGCGATTCGCTTAATGAAAGCGGTTGCAGCAGAAAGCCCGAAATCAGCGATTATAACAGCAGAGCTTACGGCCCTTGAAAAAGCATTTGAACCGATTCGTCGCGATGTGATGACGTCTACTCGTAAAGTGCTTCGGATTGTACGTGATGAAAAAACGTCATCCAAAAATGCCTTGGGTGCATGGATAAAAAAAATGCTCTCTACCAATGCGGAGCGATACGGTTCACACCTGCATTCAGAATCTGAACATTCCGCGTTAAAAATGAATGGCCTTGCACCAACATACGATGGCTCAGAAACGATGGATGATGGCCGTGTCATTTTGAGAGACAACTACCGGAAAATCTTTGAGAAATATCCTGAAGCGCTCATCTTTGGCGAGGATGCTGGAAAGATAGGTGGTGTAAATCAATCCTTAGAAGGCATGCAGGATGAATTCGGCACACTCCGTGTGAGTGACACAGGAATTCGCGAATGCACCATCATCGGACAAGGAATCGGTATGGCGATGCGCGGATTGCGTCCAATCGCGGAAATCCAATACCTCGATTATTTATTGTACGCTATTCAGGTGATGTCGGATGACCTTTCAACTGTGCATTACCGAACCAAAGGTGGACAGAAAGCACCCTTAATTATTTCAACGCGTGGTCACCGCTTGGAAGGGATTTGGCACAGCGGTTCTCCAATGGGAATGATTGTCAATTCGATCCGTGGTATGCATGTCTGTGTACCAAGAAACATGACCAAAGCGGCAGGTTTTTACAACCTTTTGATGGCGGCTGACGAACCTGGATTGGTGATTGAGCCATTGAATGGTTACAGAACAAAGGAACGCGTTCCGACAAATTTGGGTGAATTTAAAATTCCTCTTGGCGTGCCGGAAATTGTAAGCCAAGGAAGTGACCTTACATTGGTTTCTTACGGTTCAACGTTTAACCTATGTGAAGTGGCTGCGAAACAACTTCAAGATTTGGGAATCCATGTGGAATTGATTGATGTGCAAACGTTATTGCCATTCGATATTGACCATTTGATCTGTGAATCCATTGCAAAAACCAACCGTTTGTTGATTGTGGACGAAGATGTGAGCAGTGGAGCAACGGGCTTTATGCTGGATAAAATCATGGTGGAACAAGGTGCCTATTACCACCTAGACTCTGCTCCTCAAACCTTGAGCGCGAAAGACCATCGTCCGGCCTATGGTTCGGATGGCGATTATTTCTCCAAACCAAGTGTAGACGACATCGTTGAAAAGGTTTACGGAATGATGAATGAAGCAGACCCGAAGAAATATCCTTCCATGTATTGATAATGCGAATACTTCTGTGCAGCTTGTTTACGGTTTCCATGCTCGCGAAAAGTTTTTTCTTTTTCGGGTGGGAAATATATTTCAAGATGGAACAGGAGCAAATTACCAAGGAGAAGTGTGAAAATAAAGGAAAACCGATGCTTCATTGTAACGGGAAATGCTACTTGGCAAAACAACTGAAGCGCATTGAGCAAAAGGAAAATCAACACTCCCAAAAAACCAACCCTTATTGCATCAAGGTCGATCCTTGGCAAAACAATAGCATTGCACCTATATATCCTATTTTAAGTGCTTCATTCGAAGAAACCTCACGTCCAATGTTCACTTACTGCTTTAGCCTAGCGGAATCGGATCCATTTCCCATTTTCCATCCGCCCAGCACAACCGTTTGATTTAGATTCATTTGTCCTTATCGGGACGTAATCAAACATTCGGTCAATGAAACAAATTTGTTCAATCATTGCTGGGCTTACATTCGCACATGCAAGCTTGGCGTGTGATGTATGCGGTGGCGTTAATGCAGGCCCTAACATGGGACTATTGCCCGCTGCACGTTATCACTTTATTGGGTTAAGAAGTGGTTTTCGTCATTACGAAAGTACCTTAGAAAACCTGTTTACAGGCGAGAAGTCGTACACAACAGAACGGTTCGCTAGCATGGAACTCATTGGAAGACTTCAATTTCATCCGCGTTGGAATGCAGGCCTACTCCTTCCCTATCAGTCCAATTGGCAGGTGGGAGATACACTCACCACACGCATGAATGGTCTAGGAGATCTTTCGTTGTCCATGAATTATTTGCCCATTGTCAAAACTGATTCAATGGGAAATATGCTCCATGCGCTATCGTGCGGTGTTGTCTTAAAATTCCCTACAGGCAAGCATGCTACGTTTGCGCATGAAATGTCGAACCAATATCCTGGAACTGGTGCCTATGACCTGGGATTGTTGGTCACTGAATCACTTCAGTTAAAAAAATGGAATCTCATGAATGAAGGAAACTTCATTATCCGTACAGCCGCGAAAAATGGTTATCAGTATGGCAACGTGTTGTCTATTTCATCAGTGATTTCACGAAGTATGAAGTTTAGAATTCGTCGAATTGAAAAAACAGAATCATTTAGCTGGAAGCCATTCATGGGTCTTCAATTTCTATACATGTTCCCAGATCAATTGGACCATGAAATCCACACAGACAGTCAAAACAATGGTTCTGTTCTCGGACTTCGTATGGGCGCCACAGTACAACGCAAGAATTGGCTTTTCACAGCAAATGTCCAAGTGCCAATTTATCAAGCGCTAGGAATTGGCGCAATTCAACAAAAAGAACAAGCACAACTCTCTGTGCTTTATTTATTAAACACTAAAAAAAAATAAAATGAAAAAAATACTAGTTGGCGCAAGCCTATTGTTGAGCATCACCGCATGCCACAAAGAAGAGGAAGTGAATGCTACAATTTCAATTACAAGTCCACTTGTAACGGATACACTAGCATTCGGAGATACCTTAAAATTAACTGGAACTGTCACTGGGACAGGTGAAATGCATGGCTATTCGGTCATGATGATGAATTTAACGACTAGTGAGATGGTATATTCGAGCACGTATGATATCCATGCTGATATGTACACCGTTTCTGATTTTTGGGTGAATTCTGTTTCAGATACATCCGTTATTGGGGCAACCATTGATGTGATCAAAGATCACGAAGGGAATCTCGAGATGAAGGCTGTAAATGTCGTTTGTTTACCACAATAAAACAGAATTAATCTAAAAAGAGAAGGTGCATGTATGGTTTACATGGCCTTCTCTTCATCTTTTCTCTATTTTTACAAACTTTTCCTAAACGCAATGACTTATACTGAGTACACCGCCATTTTTGATCAAATTCTTTCCGGTACGATTCAACACGCACCTTACGATGATCCCCATTTTGTGGAATACACGAAGTTGAATCATTCCCGCATGCACCGTTGGGAGAAAACAGGGCTTTTGAGCGAAGACTGCAAATCGACTATTCAGTCAATCGATGAGCCGATGCAATGGATCTTGATTACAGAGCCTTGGTGTGGGGATGCTGCGCACGGTGTACCCTTCATTGCAAAGATGGCTGCTGAAAATCCATTGATCCATTTAGAAATTCAATTGCGCGACAGCGAAGAATCAGAGATTTCATCCTACTTAACAAACGGTGGGAAATCCATTCCGATGTTGATTGTACGCAATTCTATGAATGAAGACCTTTTTGTATGGGGGCCACGTCCTGAAAAATGTGGTGAACTGCATCATTCCCTTAAAGCACAAGAAGTCACCTTTGAAGAACTAAAGACTGCACTTCAACAGTGGTACAATACCGATAAAGGTGTAAGTATTCAAGAAGAAATAGTCGCTCAACTGAAAGCTCTTTCTTAAACTGAAAGAACAGCTTGAAGGCTAACGATTTTCCTACTTAAAGCGTGATATAACCGCTAAGTAGCAAACCGAGGGCACAGATCGCTAAAACACCCCATTGCAACACGCATGGCTTCAATACAGGTGCTTGCTCAGCATCTTCGCTCGACAATGCAATCATCACAAAACGCAAGTAGTAGAACACTCCTATTCCGGAGTTAATTACCGCAAGGATCACCAAGATTGGGTATGTTTCAAATGCACTTGCGAATACCATGTATTTCCCGAAGAAACCAGCCAATGGTGGAACACCTGCCAATGAAAGGACGCTCAACACCAAGACAAAACCAATCCATGGATTTTTGCGTCCAATGCCTTTGTAGGATTCAATGTCATCAGACTCATCATTGACAATCAATGAAATCACAATCAAGGCAATGACAGCAAAACCATAACCCAACAAATAAATCCAAAGGTTAAACAAGGAAGCATCACTGATAATTATCGGCGCCATCAATGCGTATCCAGCATTTGAAATACTTGAATATGCCAACAATCGTTTAAATTTCGTTTGACGCAAGGCAGAAAGGTTACCTACGAACATGGTCAATACAATCATCCCAAACAAAGCACCAGACCAAAGATCAGATACCGGAGCGAACACGTAGGTAAACAATTTTAAGAATGCATACAATCCAGCCATTTTCACCACCGAGGCCATGTAACCTGTGATGATGTTTGGACTTCCGGAATAGACATCTGGCCCCCAGAAATGGAAAGGTGCAGCACCTACTTTAAATAGGAATGAAGCCATCATCATCAAAATACCCACAAACAAAAGCGGACCATTTGCTGTTCCTTCCGCTAAAATATTCGAGAGTTCTCTTAAATCGAAAGTACCTGTTGCGCCATACACCCAAGCCGTTCCAAACAATAAAATTCCTGTGGCAAATGCACCTGTGAAAAAGTATTTCAATCCTGCCTCAGAGGACTTCAAATCCTTCTTTTTTGATCCGGCCAAAACATAAACTGGAATCGAAAGAATTTCCAAGCCAATAAAGAACATGAACAAATCAGTGTACCCAATCATGCAAAGTGCACCTGTCAATGAAAACAAAATCAAAGAAATGTATTCACCCGTGTGTTCTGGCTCTCTTTTAAAATATGAATATCCACCTGCAATAATTAACAGCGAAAAAGACATCGCTGCGACGGAATAAATCACTTCACCTCTTCCAAATGCCAAGCCATTGTAATCGAACAAAAGGTATGGATTGTACCACTGGTTAACCATTAGCCCAATACCAACTGATAAACCAATCATAGCCGTCGCCAACACCAATAGTGGCTTATGCGTCATCGCAACAAACATTGCGACAATTCCACTAACAAAAATTACGATTAATGCATCCATATTACTGTACAATAACTTTAGTGCCTTTCACAGATTCAATTGTGAGGTCAAGGCTAGGTCCGACAAAGTCAATGATCGCCTGCGGATAAATCCCAAGGACCAAAATGATGAGCATGATGATCAAGAAGGTCAGCATTTCGTTCCAAGTGAGATCGCTAAACGCTTCCATCTTTGGTGCACCGAACATACTGATTTGATAGGCTCTAAGTGTGTAAACTGCACCTAAAACTAGTGTAGTACCAGCGAAAAGTCCAACAATCCAGCTGTAATTGTAAAGCCCTTTAATGAGCAAGAATTCTCCGATAAATCCACTCGTCAACGGCACAGAAACAGAAGCGAATGCTACAGCTGCGAACCAGAATCCGAACTTCGGCGCCAACTTGGCCACCCCACCCATCTCATACATGTTTCGTGTTCCCATTCTGCGTTCCAAAATATCTGCGGCAAGGAATAAACCGAGTGCAACTAAACTGTGGTTTGCGATTTGAATGAAAGCGCCAGCCAAAGCATCTTTGTTGAACAACATGATCCCTGCTGCAATCAATCCAACGTGGCTAATCGACGCAAAAGCAAAAAGGCGTTTGATGTCGGACTGTTTAATTGCAATTACTGCTGCATACACCACCCCAATCATTCCCAAGGTAATCACCAAACAAGACAATGTATCCATCGCCTCAGGAGCAATTGGAATCATCCAACGCACCATGCCATACAAAGCCATTTTCAACATCAAGGCAGAAAGCAACATGGTACCTGCCATCGGAGAAACGGTATAGGCATCTGGTTGCCACGTGTGGAATGGGAATAAAGGAATTTTAATGGCGAAGGCAAGGAAGAA
>JBILBT010000171.1:0-6856 GCA_044353545.1 Crocinitomicaceae bacterium
TCTTGTTTGTTGATCATTAAATGAAATTGATGACCTAGTTGTGTCCGTGGCTATGGTTTAGAATAACCTCGTGTTCCTTTAATTTAGCTGCCTGTCAATCTGTTTTTTTAAGAGCTTAGGCGCAGAGTATGAAATTCAAAAACCTTTGTTTGACGTGATCATCTAAACATTAATTTACGAAAAAAATCAATCATTTAAAACTGCTGAATGTGGAAATAATTTTTGGTTTTTCACCGCAGAGGCGCAGAGAATTAACTTGAAAGACGAATGAATCCAACAGAATTTCATATGAAATACAATAGACCTCTGTGCCTCTGTGGTAGACAATAATCTAATTTTTTCACCGCAGAGGCGCAGAGAATTAAAACTGAAAAAAATGGATGAAACCAACTTCATCGCCTACGAAATTCAAATGCAATCAGACCTCTGTGCCTCTGTGGTAGACAATAATCGAATGGGCCAAATCAATGTTAGATTAACTTTTTCTTTTCACCGCAGAGGCACAGAGAATTAAATGAGCTTCTTGGCTGTGGTCAACTTAGTGGGTGATCCACAAGCTCGGGTTGAGTGCTACACTTGTTGTTCCTACAACTTGATGAATCTCAAAATGTGCTAGGGATAATCCTTCCGTTATGAGCAAGGTACCAATCGATTGTTTGGTTGTCACTTTGGAGCCAATTTTCACATACGTGTCTTGCAGATTGCTATATACGGTGCGGTAATTTCCATGTTTGATGATGACCACTTTTCCTGCACCTGGGATATTCAATACACTCGTTACCTCACCTTCAAACACCGCTCTTACGGATGCTCCTTTTGGCGAACTAATGTCGACTCCATTGTTGTTTGTGAAGACATTATCTAAGGTTGGGTGTGCATTTCGTCCAAAACCTTCGGTGATCGATCCTTTGTCGACTGGCCATGGTAATTTCCCTTTGTTCCCTTCAAAGCTCTTACTCAATGCTGCAGATTCTTTCGTTTCTGGCAAGGTAGTTTCCTTTTTGGTAGTTGTTGTTGTCGTTTCAGGCTTGGTGGTCGTGCTTGGTGTGGTGGTGGTCGTTGTGGTCGTTGTTGTCGTAGATTTCTTTGCTTTCTCCGCCTCTGCCTTTTTGCGCTTGGCCTCCGTATCGGCAATTTCCTTTTGGATGGCTGAATTGATTTTCTGCTTCAGATTCTCCTTTTTCTTCTCATCCTCTTTCAGTTGCGATAGCAACTTTGATTCCTCTTTCTTAAACTTGCTGTACACTTCTTCTTGCTTGCGCTTGTCCTTCTCAATGACGGCTTTCTCTGAACGCTTTTCATTCAAAATTTTTAATTTATACTCTTTCTCTTGCTGAATGGATGAAATTTCTTTTGAAATCAAAGATTGATGCTGGCGAATGATGCGAAATTGTTTGAGTTGAACGTCTGCAATTCGTTCAAGATACGAGCCTCTCTTAATGGCTTCATTGTAACTCGTTGCGGAGAATAAATACATCAATTTACCGAATTGGTTCCGGTGCTTGTAGGCATAGAGCAGCAACTGACGGTATTGTTCTTTCATATCAGACAAGCGCTGAGTGAGTTCTTTCACTTCCGCATCTTTACGAATCACTTTTACTTCAGCTCCTCGTACTTGCTGGTCGAAGTTTGTGACCAATTCTTCCCGAAACCGAATTTGATTGTCGATCAATCGCAATTCATTCAAGGATGCTTTGGCATTGTTTTTTGTTTTATCCAGCATAGAGCGGGTATTGGAAATTTTCTTTTCCAAATTCGACTGCTCCTTTTTTAACTTTTCACTCGTCGTTTGTGCAAAGGTGTTGCCCGCAACAATCAGGGTGATGATCCAAATCAAATTACTTACATTCTTCATAGCCTTCTGGTATTACCATGATTAAAGGTTGTGGTTGATCAATCTCTACTTTATCGTAAGAAAGTTCAATGCGAATATCGTTCCGAGGGGATACGATGCGAATATAGACTTCGACGGGCACTGAGTAGCCACTGACCGTATCGCGCTTCAAATAATCAACTCGAATTGTCGTTGAATCTTCAGGACTTTCAATGAACATTCCTTTCAACGATTGAGCGTCATCTGTTAAGTAATATTGAATGGCAATATCTTCGCGTTGAGGTACTTTATCTTGCCTGTCGATCCGCTTAAGTTCTCGTTTTTTGTGCGACGATACGATGTAATTGTATGGGTCATGAATCACAAAATATTTCTGTGCAGTGTCGTAATCGAGTGGCATACCTAAAATCAATTCTTCAATGTTGCGGTAATTAAAATCAATGCCAAAGTTATCCTTGATGTAACTTAAACTTTGGCGGATGTAACATTTATCGCGTTTATTGACAATGGTTACACTGTCTGTAGAGATGATTGCATTGACAATGGGAATTTTAGCATACGTAATTAATGTGTTTATAGCACTGTCCTTCACCATTCGCACCGATGTTTTAAAACTGATGTTTTGGTTTGTATCGGTGAAGGTCGTGCTGATCTTCGTGTAGAAAAATCCAGGTTTAGGCTTCGATAAACTGTCGAGTACCTGTATAAGTTCCTGTGGCTTTTTCTTAGGCAATTTTACAACTTCCGTTTCTGTCAATTGCTTCGCGCAAGAGAACAGAAAGATTGGAATGCTCAGCAGAACAAGCCAGTTAGTTCGAAGGGTCAAAATATGTTTTCTTTTCAATTTTCTTGTCTAAGTTTTTACTGCTCGAACCAAGGGTCTTTGCTTTTTGCCAATAGTCAACAGCTTTGATCGCATCACCTGACTTACTATAGGCATCACCAAGGTGTTCAACGACGATTTTGTCAGAAGGTTTTAATTCATCTGCTTTTTTGAAAAAAATCAAGGCGTCAGCATATAAGGCAAGTTGAAAAAGCACCAATCCTTTGGTGTCCAAAAACTCTGGCACGGATGGATTGTCCTTCAACACCTCATCCATTAAACTCAAGGCATACGCCAAATCTACTTTACTCAAGGCCAAGCGATTTGCATAGTTCGTTTTCAGCAAACTGCTTTCAGGATCCATCAACATGGCATCGACATAGGCTTCTTTTCCTTCAGCCGTTTTACCAAGCCCGAAGTAGGCCTCCCCTAGTTGACCGAGTATTTCCGCTTCCAGTGCTTTGTCGCCAACGACCAACTCCTTCCCCGTTTGAAGTGTCGCAATGGCCTCGTCGTATTTTTTAAGCTGAACTGCACTCACCCCGCTGAGTAAATAAACGGAAGGGATTGATGGAAAATATTCCAAACAGATCTTGCTGTCCTCGTACAACCACTCAAACTTTCCTTCTTGGTACTCCATCAACAATACTTGATTCCAAATGGGGTATTGATTTTTGTCAAACTTCAGCGCTTCGCGGTACGATTCCAATGCCTCGAGGTCTTTTTCTGCGCGCAACAAGTAATCTCCTTTGATCGAATGGGACTTCGCTTCTTTTGGGTATTGAGCAACAAGGGCATCGACTAAGTCATACACATCCTGGTCTATTTTTGAGGATTTATCATAGATACCTATAAGGATTTTCATCTTGGTGTCGAGGTCTACATCTTCACAGGTGAAGGCTGCTTTTAACTGGGTAAATTCTTCTTGTTTCCTTCCTTTTTGACGATAAATATCCGCCAAGGCCAATCGGGCACGGCCATTTTCTGGAGCTGATTTCACCAAGGCCTCCAACATCGTGATGGCTTCTTTCTCTCGACCAGTTTGAAAGTAGAAATCAACAAGTGTGGCTAACAATTGAGGGTCTTCAGGAAACTCTTTTCTAGCTTTTTCGATTTCATTGACGGCCTTGTCTACTTGTTTGATTTGAAGATAAAGATTGAATTTTTGCATCGACAATTCTGGATGCTTTCCAACTTGTTCCTCCATTTTATCCAAGGATTTGATGGCCTCATCAATCTTTCCCACTTTCATTAAACATTCCGCATAACCGTAAAGCCATTCTACATTTTGCGGCGCATACTTAACCAGTTTTTCGAAATTCTTTACTGCTTCGGTGAAATTTCCACCTTCAAAATGCATGTAGGCCAGTTCCTGTGTGTACCAGATGTTTTTTGGATCTAATTTCACCGCCAGTTTAATGTACTCCGCCGAACGCACTTGATCATTCTTCATCAGGTAACATTCTGAAAGTGCATAATAAGCCGCATCATCAGGACGAATGGCGATGCACTCCTCAAATTTTACGATGGCGTCGTTGATTTGTCCGCGCGTTTTCAGACGCACACCTTCGTGAAACTTCTCAATGAAAGGAAAATCCTTCGTTGAGAATCCTTCCGATGATTTCTTTACCGACCGGCATGACACCAACAGAAATATGATGAATAGTATACAGAGCCCTCTCATTCAATCACGGAATAATCACCCAAACTGATGTCACTGGCTTTGCCTACATATTTTGCATGCGAACCAATCATGGAATCTTTCAATACAGCATCAGAAATCGTTGTGTTTTCCTGAATGATTGAATTGGATATGATGGTATTTCGAATGATCGTTCCGGCACCAATTGATACATGTGGTCCGACCACTGAGTTTTCGATCACCACATCATCCCCCACATAGCAAGGAGGAATAACAAGCGAGTTGTACATTTTTGCTGAAGCAGAAAACATCAAGGCATTGTCCTCGTAATCAAATTCGAGCACGCGTTGATTCGTTTCCACGGTTACGGTTTTATTTCCACAGTCGAGCCATTCGCTTACTTCACCTGGTTTGAAACGGTACCCTGCTTCAGTTAGGCGACGCAGCGCATCTGGCAACTGGTATTCTCCGCTTTTAATGACCTTATGTTCAATCAAATATTCCAATTCTTGCAAGAGGCGCTGACCATCTTTGAAGTAGTATATCCCAATCATCGCGAGGTCTGACACAAACTCTTTTGGTTTTTCCACGAAATCGATGATCTCCCCACTTTCATTCATTTTAATCACGCCAAAAGCACTGGGATCCTCAATTTGTTTCACCCAAAGAATGCCATCGTCGTTTGGATCAATGCGGAAATTTGCTTTGAACAAGGTATCTGCGAAGGCAACAACCACTGGACCTACCAAAGCCGACTTCGCACAAAGCACGGCATGACCTGTTCCAAGTGGTTCATGTTGATAGTGGATGGTTCCTTTTGCGCCAAGCTTCTCCGCCACAGCAATGAGTTCCTTTTCCACTTCAATGCCAAAGTCTCCGATCACAAAAGCAATCTCATCAATGGGTTCTGAGCAAACCGCAGCAATGTCTTCCACCAAGCGATGAACGATTGGCTTTCCACCAACTGGCACTAGTGGCTTAGGAACGGTGAGTGTATGTGGTCTGAGGCGGCTTCCACGTCCAGCCATAGGGACAATTACTTTCATTTTTTATAAATTTTCTAATTGCATCATTGCATTGATTAAATCATTCAACAAATTTCATCTTTTTTCTCGGATAGCTATTCCAAACGAAGTAATTCGATATTTCTGCTTGCTACTTTGGGGTTTTTCGGGGAATGTCATTTCAATTGTTCCGATGGCTAACGCTGGTAATAAATAATGTGATTTAAAATTTTGCTTATCATTTAACCCCAGTAGCTGCTGCATTTCTGTTCTTGAAAGTTCCTTCTTCATAATACGAAGTAACTTTTCAACTTGGGGGGTGACTTGGGGGGTGACTTGGGGGGTGACTTGGGGGGTGACTAATGTTGAAGCAAAAAATGTCATCCTCAGAAAATTCTCAGAAAAATTAAAACAGGATTTGTTGTAATACTCCAAAATTCTCGGGATACCTGACCCCAATTGTTCAACCAATTCCAAGTCTTTAAATATCCGCATTAGCACCTTATTTCTTGGTATTGAGTATCCTTCAAAAAATTCACTTTCACTTAAACCCTCGGGTAATGATCCCGCAGAGGTAATTTCTATTCTGTCTTGGAATATTTCAAATTTAGGTGTCAGTTCTTTTGTATAGTCATTATGAATAATTGCATTGATTATTGCTTCGCGCAAAGCAATTGGATTCCAGAGACGCTGCTCCGTTCTCTCTTTTTCTGTTATAGTTGTGTACGTTCGATTTTCGATTGCGAATTTGTCTAAGACACTTTTCGTTGCTTTAATTAATGAAGTGTAACCATACTCATTACTTTCTATCAAATCAACTCGATTTAATCCACTGTATTTAGCAAGTTTTATGGATATATTATTTTCATCAGCCAACAAATATGCGGCGTAATTCAATTCGTTCTCTTCGTTGAACAATTCCAAATTACGCTTAAAATTAGAATTCAATGCTTTTTGCTTTTCTTCATAGTAAATTCGAAGTTGTTCAAAACTCAAATCATTCCTTTGCGATTTAATTTTACCAATAGAATTGCGTGTCCGTGACGAATATAAGCGATCAATCATTGATTGCTGCATTTGCTCTGAAGATGTTCCAACCCTTAAGAAACAGCCCTTTGAAGTCAATCCGTATTTTTTCTTAAAGTATGGCTTTTCAGGTCCGCTTGCAATGATAATTTTGATGATATCCTTTTCCTCTGTCTTTTCGGCAACAATATCAAACAAACCCATTGCAGATGGTAAAATGTTGTTTTTAATTCGATCTTTAATTTTCAACATGTCCGAGTCTAAAGAAGGTACTCCTTTAACAAAGCCCAATTTATCAATTCCAACATAAATTAGACCCCCTTCATTGTAATTGAGAAAGGCTATTACTTCCTTCTCAATGTCTACGTCAACATTGATTTCTTGCTTATATTCTATGCGGTTCGTTTCTGACATTGAATGACAAATAATCAGTGTGTCCCAGTGCTTCCAAATCCACCTGCACCTCGCTCCGTTTCACTCAGTGACTCACTTTGGTCCCACTCCACTTGAAGCACAGGTGCGAATAC
>JBILBT010000019.1:0-21180 GCA_044353545.1 Crocinitomicaceae bacterium
AGTCCGTGGAAACTTAAATCGGTATATACACTGAACGGAACACAATCATCTTTTGTCAATTGGAACGCAGGAGGGCGAAACAACATCTCTTTATTGGGTTCATTTTATGGACTTGCATTTTATGGCCATGAACGCATTGCATGGAACAATGAATTGGCAATTGCTCTTGGTGGATTAAAATACATTGAAAAGGAATCTAAACAGGGGCTTCAAAAAACAGAAGACAGAATCGATTTATCTACAAAATTAGGCTTTGAATTGAAAAAAGAGTACTTCATTTCCTTGGTCGCTGGTTTTCGAACACAAACGTTAAATGGGTATAGCTATCCAAACGATTCGATTCGAGTATCTACCTTTCTTGCGCCAGGCTATGTGAGTTATGCGATCGGAATGGAATACCTAAAAGAAGAACATTTGTCCATTTTTCTATCGCCAATTGCGTCTAAGATGACCATTGTAAAAGACCAAGTGTTGGCGAATGCCGGTGCTTATGGAGTAACTCCAGCAGTATATGACGGATTGGGAAATGTCCTAATTTCAGGTTCACACGTTCGCTCTGAGTTTGGTGCATATTTGCGCGTGATGGGATCTACACCCTTAGCCAAGAACATTGACTTACGCGGAAAGCTCGAACTATTTTCCAACTATGCGAAGAATCCACAAAATGTAGATTTAAATGCCGAGCTAAAGTTTATGTTTAAGGTGAATGGTTGGTTCGCAGCATCTTTGCAATGGGCAACGATCTACGACGACGACATTCGCATTAAAGATGCCAATGGAAATGTTGGTCCAAGACTGCAGTTTATGTCTATTATTGGTTTAGGGATTACCTACAAGATGGCCAATTTCAAGGATTGATTGATACCTGTTAGTGATGAAAGAATTGTCCTTCGGTGAAAGATTTGTAATTTAGTGACGCATGCGATTTACAACAGATCTTAGTGTTTGGTGGTTGCTCCCTTGGTTGCTCATTTGCATCATTGGAGGTGTTTGGCTTTACCGCAATGTTTCGTGGTGGAAGGAGCTTTCCTCCTTATATCGTTGGACCTTAGTTTCCTTGCGCAGTGCTGTGCTTTTTATTCTAGGGCTCTTGTTGATTGGTTTAATCTTCGAAGCGGTGGATTATCGAGTTGAAAAACCACTTATCATTGCCTTGACCGACAACTCCTCTAGCTTGTTGAATTACAAGGACAGTGCGTCGGTAAAGAAACAAGTAACAGCCTTACGCGCTCAATTAAAAACTGAATTGGGTGATGACTACGAATGGATGGAAATGACCGTTGGGAATACACCAAAGTTTGGTGGCACCGTCGATTTTTCTGAATCCGTAAGTGACCTGTCTTCTGCCTTTGAAAAGATCAATACGGAGTATTTTAACCGCAACATCGGTGCAATCGTTTTTATATCCGACGGAAAATTCAATTCAGGAAGCAATCCAGTCTATGCCGCAGAACGCATTGATCTCACGCCCGTATTTACAGTGGGTGTTGGGGATACCGTGAAAAAGCGTGATCAGTTTGTGAAAAACGTGGCAACCAATGATATTACCTTCTTAGGTAATAAATTTCCTGTTGAAGTAGATGTTGAAGGGGTGAAAATGGGGAAGGGGACTGCAACGGTTTCCATATTTCGTGACGGTAAGCAGCTGACTTCTCAACAAGTGAAATATACCGATGGTGTCCGTGACTTTCAACACGTATCGTTTTTGTTAGATGCGGACAAAGTTGGCTTTCAAACCTATAGTGTGGTGATTTCCAAAGCAGGAAACGAATACAATTACGCCAATAACACGCGCACATTTTATGTGGAAGTTATTGACTCAAGAAGTAAAGTGCTCATCTTAGCTGGCGCTCCTCATCCCGATGTTGCTGCATGGAAACAGGTTTTGGAGTTGGACGAAAACCTCGAGGTTGAAACCATCCTTTTAAAATACTGGAAAAAAGACCTAACTAAAACGGATTTAGTGATTTGGCATGAACCCGGTATTGGTTACGATGCGTCGGTGCAACAACTTTTGGAAGACAAGAAAATCCCCGTTTTGTATACGGTTGGACCAAATACATCTGCTGCAGTCATTCAAAAAATAAACATCGGAATCTCAGCAACATCGGCCAATGGACAAACGGATGATGTTCAAGGTGGAGTGAATACAGGATTTCAGCAGTTTGAGATTAGTGATGCAGTCAAAAACATGATTGAATCAGGACCACCCTTGAAATCCAAATTCGGAAAAATAAATACATCAGGTGGATTGGAGGTTTTGGCCAATCAGCGATTGGGGTCTATTCGCAAAACGGATCCCTTGATTTTCTTTTCTAAACGGGGTCAGATCAAAGTCGGCGTGGTTTATGGCGAAGGGATTTGGCGCTGGAAAATGAATGAATTTGTTCGAACAGGTGGGCAAGATGGATTTTCTGAATTTGTCAATAAAATGGCACAGTACCTTTTGATAAAGCAAAATACATCAAGACTTCGCGTCAACTTCCCGAAACGCTTTACCAAAGATGAAGATGTGATTGTGAACGCAAATTACTACAACCAATCTTTAGAGCCTGTTTCAGATGCCGAGATTCGACTGGAAGTGCGCAACGAAAAAGGCAAGCTTTCTAAAGTAGGTTTTGGTGTTGTAGGCAAACAGTATGCAGCAGCTTTGGGGAAATTGCCTCCAGGGATTTACAAGTGGAAGGCAATCGCAACAAGAAATGGTCAAACCGAAGTGAAAAGCGGTGTGTTTGTGGTCGAAGACATGGAGTTGGAAGATTTAGATACCTATGCCGACCACCAGCTCATGCGTCAAATTGCACGGTCAACGGGAGGGAAATTCTTTGAGTTGAAAAATGCCAATGATGTTTTAAAGGCAATTCAGGGACGCGATGACATCACTACAGTGTCTTACAGAGAAGCAACCTTTAAGGACTTGGCAGACCTCAAATGGCTATTTTTCTTGCTCTTGATTTGCTTGTCTTTGGAATGGTTCCTTCGCCGTTGGTTTGGCGCCTATTAAGCAATTTTCAAGCGGATAAAATAAAGGAGAATAGATTACGTTAGTGCTATCAAACGTAATTTGCCTATGTTAAAAAAATACCCTGAACTTGTCATAGCTCCCGAAGACACGAAAGTGGGACCATCAGACAAAACACTTAAACTGCTTCTTCAATACAGCAAATCGATTGAGGTAAAGCGAACAAAGAAACAAAAGATGATTGTTCATCTGAATTAACAAATAAAGCCCCCGAACTTCGAGGGCTTTAAATTTTATGTACTCCGGTGTCTTACCAAATTCGAGCTACTTTTCCTTCTGGATTTCTCATTTTATCCCCTTCATTCACGTTAAACGCCTTGAAGAATTCAGGACAGTTCATCAAGGGACCATTTACACGGTACATTCCAGGTGAATGCGGATCGTTTGCAATGCGGTTCTTCAACTCTGCTTCCGTATAATTGATTTTCCACAACTGCGCATAGGCAATGAAGAAGCGTTGCTCAGGAGTGAAGCCATCGCGTGAAACGCCTGAACGAAATTCCTCTGTGCGCTCATATGCATAATACGCCATCGTTAAACCACCAAGGTCTGCGATGTTTTCTCCCATCGTCAACTCTGAATTTACACAGTGCCCTTCAATCGGACAAAAAGAAGAGAATGTCTCGCCTAGAATTCCCGTTTTTACCTGAAAGGCCGCAAGATCTGCCTCCGACCACCAGTTTTTAAACGAGCCGTCCGCGGCAAACTTAGACCCCATGTCGTCAAATCCATGTGTGAATTCATGCCCGATAACCATTCCAATACGACCATAGTTTACGGCGTCCTCTGAGTTTTCATCAAAGAACGGTGCTTGCATGATTCCAGCTGGAAAAGCGATTTCATTTAAGAGTGGGTGATAATACGCATTCACCATGTGTGCAGGCATTCCCCATTTCTCTTTGTCAACAGGAAGATAAAGCTCCTTCATGTTCTTGAGGTGAGAATATAAATTCTCCGCTTTCACATTTTCAACATACTTCGCTTTGTCAAAAATCAAGTCGGTGTAAACCTCCCATTTTGAAGGAAAACCAAGCTTACGACCAATTGAATTTAGCTTGTTCATTGCTTCGACCTTTGTTTCATCGGTCATCCAGTCCAAATTCCTGATGCGTTGTTGGAAAACAATCAGGAGATTGTCCACCATCACAGAAACGCGTTTTTGAGCAGCCTCTGAGAAATGTCGCTTCACAAATTCTTTCCCAAGGATTTCTCCAAACTCCTTGTTGGTGATTTCGTCGATGGCTCTTTCTGTGATCGGTTTCATTTCTGATTTTCCACTCAATGCTTTTCCGTAGAAAGAAAAACGAGCATCCACAAAGCCTTGGTCAAGACATCCTGCATAATGGTTTAATGTTTTCCACAACATATAACTTCTCAACACTGTAACATCAGTATTCTCTATTAAACTACCAAGTTGTCTTAAGTATGCAGGTTGAGACACAACAATTGAATCAAACGACTGACTTTTTAATTCTGTCAGGTAAATTTTAAATTCAAGAGGAGCGAGTAACTGTGCACATCCTTCCATCGAAAATTTGTTATAGGTCTTTTCAGGTATGCGAAGTTCGGCTGGAGCCATCATAGACTCAGCCATCTGTGTTTCGAACTTCATGACCGTGTACGCCATTTTCATTGCTTCAGCCGCAGGATAGCCAGCCAACTCGAAAATCGTTTTCATGTAATCCAAGAACTTTTCACGAATTTCTTTCTTGTTCTCTGCACTGTAATAATCCTTGTTCGGCAAGCTGATTCCGCCTTGACCAATGTACGTAATGTTCTTGTCTACATTTTTCAAATCTTGACCAACACCAAAACTGAAGAATGAATTGATGCCGTATCGGTGTTGCTCAGCAATTGCTTGCATCAGTTGGTCTTTTGACTCAATCGCGCGAATCGCAGCTATTTCAGCTTTAATCGGTGCAATGCCCAATTGGTTTCGCGTATCCATGTCAATGTAGGAAGCATAGTACTGACCTAAAATATGAGCATCTGAACCTGGTTTCCCGGGATTGGCCAAGCACTCCTTTAGAATGGAAGTCAACTTAACTTTGTTGTTTTGCTCCAATTCGTTAAAACTTCCCCAACGAGATTCAGAAGGCGGGACAGGGTTCTTTTTAATCCAAGTACCATTCGAGAACATAAAGAAATCCTCTTGCGGACGGATGCCTTTGTCAAGATAAGATTGATCTATCGTATTAAAACCTTTGCTTGAACTTTTATCATCTTCTGAATTGTTTTTCAGGGTATTGCAACTTGATATCACAAGTGATAAAGCACTGATTGTAAAAATAAATTGTTTCATTTAGTGTACTTCTTTTGGTGTATAAATCATCTCCACGTGGGGGATGTCGTCTTCGAGATATTCTTTGCCAGTGCTTACAAAGCCGTGTGAGGCATAATAATTTTCAAGGTGTTTTTGCGCGGATAAAATGACTGGTACTTGTCCAAATTCATCAGCGATAAAGCGCATGCATTGGTGCATCAATTCGTGCCCTAGTCCGAGTCCGCGAGCAGAAGCATCTGTAACAACCCTTCCGATTGCAACCTGCTTATAGGCCACTCCAGGTGGAATTATTCGCGCAGTGGATACAATCGCGCCATTTCCGTTGCGGCAGATGAGATGGTAACTTTTCTTGTCTTTTCCATCCAATTCTTGGTACGGACAATTCTGCTCAATGACGAAAACTGCGATTCTCAATGCGATGATATCGTGGAATTCATTGAGCGATAAATCAGTGTAATGTTTTACTTGCCAGTCGACATGCATGCTTTTAAGTTTGAATTATACCAACGTTGTAAGGCTTTTCGGCAACTTTATGACTTGCCATTTCAATTCCCATTGAAATTATTTTTCGCGTATCTGCTGGATCAATGATGGCATCCACCCACAAACGGCTCGCCGCGTAGTAAGGTGATATTTGCTCATCGTAGCGGTTTTTTATCTGATCGTACAGTTCTTTTTCCCGTTCAGGTGTAATTTCTTCACCCTTGGTTTTCAAAGAAGCCACTTCAATTTGAAGCAATACTTTGGCTGCTGCTGCACCGCTCATTACAGCGATTTCAGCGGTTGGCCAGGCAACAATCAATCGCGGGTCGTATGCTTTTCCGCACATGGCGTAATTTCCTGCACCATATGAATTTCCAACAACGATGGTGAATTTAGGCACAACGCTATTCGCCATGGCATTCACCATTTTCGCACCGTCTTTAATGATGCCACCGTGTTCACTTTTCGATCCAACCATGAAGCCAGTCACATCCTGAAGAAATACCAAGGGGATGTTCTTCTGGTTGCAGTTCATGATAAATCGGGCTGCTTTATCTGCAGAATCGGAATAGATGACACCGCCAAACTGCATTTCACCTTTTCCACTTTTCACAATTTCACGCTGATTGGCAACAATTCCGACACTCCAACCATCAACACGCGCATACGCACAAACGATGGATTTTCCGTAGTCGGGTTTGTATTCTGTGAATTCAGATGCATCCACTACAGCGCGGATCAAATCTTTGGTATTGTAGGGTTTTGTTCGTTCTGGAGGAAGAATCCCATAGATGCTTTTCAAATCAACCTTAGGCATTGAAGCTTCTTTTCGGTCAAATCCAGCATCTTGCGGCTTGCCAATTTTATCCACCAAATCACGGATCATGGACAAACATTCCTGATCGTTGTCTGGCTTGTAATCGCAAACACCAGAGATTTCATTGTGTGTCGTTGCACCACCAAGTGTTTCATTGTCGATGCTTTCGCCAATGGCTGCCTTCACCAAATAAGAACCTGCCAAAAAGATGGTCCCCGTTTTATTGACAATCAACGATTCGTCCGACATAATCGGCAAATAGGCACCACCAGCCACACAGCTTCCCATGACAGCCGCAATCTGTACGATTCCCATCGAGCTCATGACAGCGTTGTTTCTGAAAATCCGTCCGAAATGCTCTTTATCTGGGAAAATTTCGTCTTGCATCGGCAAGTAGACACCAGCGGAATCAACAAGGTAAATGATTGGCAAGCGGTTTTCCATGGCAATTTCTTGCGCTCGCAGGTTCTTTTTTCCAGTAATCGGGAACCAAGCACCAGCCTTCACCGTGGCATCATTAGCAACAACGATACATTGTTTACCTGATACATAGCCGATTACAATCACAACACCTCCAGCCGGACAGCCACCATGTTCTTTGTACATGCCATATCCCGCAAATGCACCGATCTCAATGCGTTCGGTATTTGGGTCGAGCAACAAGTCTATGCGCTCTCGCGCACTCAATTTTCCTTGTTCGTGCAGTTTTTCAATGCGCTTCTTTCCACCACCTTCAGCAATCTTTGCGAGTTCACGCTCAAGCGCAGAAATCTTTAAGCGCATTTGATCGTCGTTGATATTGAATTCGAGTTCTTTTTTTGAGATGGCCATAGTATTCTTTTTGACCTTCCAAAGATAACAAAGGATTGTGAAATAGCTTTTTCAATTTGATGTTTCCGATGCGACGTTTTAAAATTAGAATCGATTAACATCGGAATGTTTGAAATTCAATTTTTTGAAACGATAGGAAGACGCTATTTTTGTCCACCATGCGCGATACATTTAAACACCAAGGAATGCGAAAACAACTCATCTCGGAGTTGCAAAAAGACACACGCATCACAAATCCGCAAATTTTTGAAGCCTTTGACAAGGTGCCGAGACATTTCTTTTTGGATCTCGCATTTACCGAACAGGCCTATACCAATATGGCCTTTCAAATCGGCGCAGGACAAACCATTTCTCACCCCATTACCGTAGCATTTCAAACGCAATTGCTTCAATTGACTCGCGGAGAAAAGGTATTGGAAATCGGTACAGGTTCAGGTTTTCAAACGTGCATTCTATGCAGCATGGGTGCTAAAGTATTTTCAATTGAGCGCCAAAAGGAACTCTTTATGAAAGTAAAGCACATCATCGACCACTTTGGATTTACACCGAGAATCATGTTTGGTGATGGTTACAAGGGTATGCCGACATTTGCACCCTTCGATAAAATCATTGTTACCTGCGGTGCACCTGATATCCCCGATGCTTTGCTTCAGCAATTGAAAGTAGGAGGGATTATGGTTATCCCTGTTGGCGAGGGTGCAGAACAAATCATGAAGCGCATCACCAAAATCTCTGAAACGGAAACCACTGAAGAATCCTTCGGAACGTTCAAGTTTGTTCCAATGCTTGAGCGAACAGCGAAGTAATCTTGTTAATTACTAATGACTAATTACTAATTAGGGATTATTGGAAAGGAGTTACGAGTTGAAGTTCAATTACGAATTACGAGTTGCGGATTTCAATAATTAGGTTTAAGTTCCGATCATTAAAAAAATCAGTTATACCAACTGTACAATTCTTACTTGGCAGAGCCATTGTCAAAAATCTAATTCGTAATTCGTCACTAGTAATTCGTAATTATTTTTCAGTGTCCTTTCCCAGCCAAATACCTCTCCGCATCCAAGGCCGCCATACACCCTGTTCCAGCAGCGGTAATTGCTTGACGGTATCTTTTGTCTGCAGCATCTCCAGCAACGAAAACCCCAGGGACATTCGTCAATGAAGTGCCCGGCTCGGCATATTTAATGTATCCCGTTTCGTCTAGGTGAATGTAATCTTTGAAAATATCCGTATTTGGTTTGTGTCCAATCGCAACGAAGAATCCTGTACATGGAATTGTTTGCTCTTCGCCCGATACACTGTTTTTAACCAATGCTCCTGTAACCCCATTATCATCACCCAAAACTTCAACAGTATCCGTATTGAAAAGAATCGTAATGTTCGGTGTGTTTTTCACGCGATCTGCCATAATTTTTGACGCTCTGAATTCGTTTTTACGCACCAACATCGTCACCTTTGTACACAATTTCGACAAGTAGTGTGCTTCTTCACAAGCTGAATCACCCGCACCAACGATCACCGTTTCTTGTCCACGGTAGAAGAACCCGTCACAAACGGCACACGCAGAAACGCCGCCACCCATTTCAAGGTATTTTTGTTCGCTAGGTAAACCCAAATACTTTGCGGTAGCGCCAGTTGAAATGATCACGGTGTCGGCATGAATTTCTTTTCCATCTTCAGTCCAGCATTTGTGCACATCACCAGAGAAATCTACTTTATCGATAAATCCAAAACGAATGTCTGTTTCGAATCGCTTTGCTTGCGCCTCAAGCTGTACCATCATTTCAGGTCCTGTAACTCCTTCAGGATACCCTGGGAAGTTCTCTACCTCATTCGTTGTAGTCAGCTGACCGCCAGGCTGCATCCCTTGATACATGACTGGTTTCATGTCTGCACGTGCGGCATAAATAGCTGCTGTATATCCTGCGGGTCCTGAACCAATAATCAGGCAATTGACTTTCTCTGCATTGCTCATATCTGTGTGTGTATTTTTTAATTGTTTGGATTGCAAAAGTACTTTGTTTCTCATGAAAACAAAATTCGTTCAGTGAATGTTGTCGACTTTACCGTCAAATTGATGTTTTTTTCTTGTTTGTTCATTTTTTTCGCCGATTATCAATTTAAAGGCGGTAAATTTAACGTCTGATTTTTTTACCCACCATGATCGATACTGAGCTTTATGAAGCCAAACAACTGTACCCTTTTCAAGAGAAAACGGTGCGGATTATTCTTGAAGAGCTCGAGCGTAATGGAAAGAAATTTAACCTTCTTTTTCAATTGCCCACAGGGGGAGGAAAAACGGTAATCTTTTCTGAAATCGCGCGGAAATTCATCGAAAAAACAGGGGAGAAGGTGCTGATTTTAACACATCGGATTGAACTTTCCATACAAACATCGCGACAACTTAAAGCAATTGGCGTCGACAATAAGGTCATCAGCAGTGAGGTAAAGAAAATTCCGGATCAAAATGAATTCAATTGCTTCATCGCGATGGTGGAGACATTGAACAACCGTTTGACGGAAAATCAAAAGTTCATAGAAAATGTTGGTTTGGTCATCGTCGATGAAGCGCATTACAACAGTTTTCGAAAAATCTTTCAGTTCTACGGAGATTCAAACATTCTTGGTGTAACTGCAACGCCTTTAAGTTCAAATCGGTCTTTGCCACTCAATGACAATTACAACAAGTTGATTGTGGGTGAGAGCATCTCGAATTTGATCGAAGGAGGTTACCTCTCCAATGCTGACACCTATACCTACGATGTGAATCTGCACGGATTAAAAATTGGGACAAATGGTGACTTTACCGTCAGTAGTTCGGATGTCGTGTATGGCAATTACTTCATGCAAGAAAAATTGCTCTTCGCTTACGAGGAAATTGCAGTAGGAAATAAAACCTTAGTGTTTAATTCTGGGATTGACACATCTATTCGTGTTGAAGAGACCTTTAAAAAACGCGGGTACAACATTCGCCACTTGGATTCTACCTTTAGTGACAAGGACAGAAAAGATGTCTTGCAATGGTTCAAGGTAACGCCCGATGCCATCTTGACTTCCGTAGGGATTTTAACGACAGGATTCGATGAGCCTACAGTTCAAACGATCATCCTCAATAGAGCAACACGTTCATTGACATTGTACCATCAGATGATTGGTCGTGGATCGCGCAAACTGCCCAATAAGGACCGGTTTAAATTGATCGATTTAGGGAACAACGTCCGACGCTTCGGTTTTTGGCAAGATTACCTCAACTGGCAAGATGCTTTTCGTTTTCCTGACCGCTTTCTTGAATCAAGAATGTCGGAAAATGAAGACCTCGAATTTGAAGTTGAATTTGAATTTACGCGCGCCATGACAGAGCTCTTTGACACGGAGAAACTGGATGCCTTCAGTATGAAAGATACTTACAACGCATGTGTTGATGCAGGAAAGAAAGGAAAAGAGGCTGTTGAATTGTCCTTGCAGAATCACTTTGAAGTACTTCGCGATGCGTGCAGGGATGTTTACCATGCCTATGACCTGATGAATCATTTGCAAGAACACATCGAATACAGAATCAAGCATTACACGAAGTGCATTTCTAAGAGCACGCCAAACTACTTGAAGTATTTGATTGAAACCTACAACCGTCAGCTGAAGCAAAAATTGATCTCGGAAATCAACCGCGACGAAGACTAGTAATTCAGGACGATATCTACGGTGTCGAAAGCTGGTGTGAACGCAGATTTTAATCCTTGATTGTTTGTTCCTAGTACCCAATAATAATAAGAGTAATTCGTATTGCCATCATTGACACAATATATGGTTGTGTCCAATGCACCATAGAATTCTTGTTGTGTAGCAGGACAACATTCCATGCAATCCACTTTACCTTCTTGTTTTATATAACGGAATTTATCACTCGCCAATGGAGACTGATTCAAGAAAATCAATCGTGCCCAACTCTTGGCTGTCGTTCCGATATTGCGAATGTTATCCTCTGTGATTGACAAACTTGAAAACAGTACCGTTTCATTGATCTCAAAGTAATTCGGCTTGGTCACAACGAGAATGTACTTTTCCATTTTATCCCTCGGAAAGGTAAATGAGTAAGAACCATCAGCTCCCGTTGTTGAACTTCCAATGAGTATCTGTTGCGAGGTAGCGACAGGAACCGAATACAATTTGACTTGAGCATTGGCAAATGGCGTATTGAAGGTTTCGTCCGTCAGGATCCCTTTGAGTGTGAAATTCGCTTTTCCTTTTTTACATGAAGAAAAGGTACTTGAAACAATCGTTAAGAGTAAAGTAAGAAAAATCAAACGTTTCATGGCTACTTTGGTTTATCGACGACGAAGGTATAAAACTATTGTTGAAAACAAAAAGCACTAAAAGTTTACGCATACTTGGCTTTTTTGTAAACTTGACCATACTTTAAACTATTTACTATGGATCAACTACTTGTATTGTTAGGCGCTTATCTTTTTGTCATTTTGGCAATTGGCGTGTTTTTAATCATTTGCCAATGGAAAATTTACACAAAGGCAGGCAAGCCAGGATGGGCCTGTTTAATTCCAATTTACAACATTGTTGTCTTGTTGGAAATCGTTAAAAAACCGATCTGGTGGTTATTGTTGATGTTGATCCCAGTTGTCAATGTGGTCATTGCCGTTTTAATCATGATCGAACTGGCCAAGGTATTCGGTAAAGATGGGGGATTCACGGTAGGATTAATTTTACTTCCTTATGTCTTCTATCCAATCCTCGCTTTTGGTGATGCGAAATACGTCGGAGATGATACTCTAGATACAGCATCTAACTCTTAATTCTTTAAGCTTCGAAGCTCAAAGATCGAAGTAGGTCATTTCTTTAACCTTCGAAGCTCAAAGAGCAAAGTAGGTTATTCTTAATTTTAAAAAAAGCCTCTTTTGGGAGGTTTTTTTTATTGAATAAAAAAGTTAACCGTGCTGTTTTGGTTACACTGATTTCTTACCTTTATCCCGCACAAAATTTATTCAATGTCAGACGATAAAAAGATCATTTTCTCCATGGTGGGTGTGTCAAAAACAACACCACAAGGAAAACAAATCATTAAAAATATTTATTTGTCCTTTTTCTATGGGGCAAAAATTGGAATCATCGGTTTGAATGGGTCTGGGAAATCCACGGTGATGAAAATCATTGCAGGCCTTGACAATTCATTCCAAGGAGACGTGGTTTTTTCGCCAGGTTATACTGTTGGATATTTGCCGCAGGAGCCAGACTTGGACTTAACCAAAACGGTGAAGGAAATCGTGATGGAGGGAGCACAGGATGTCGTAGATGTGCTCAAAGAATACGAAGAAATCAACAACGCCTTCATGGATGAGGAAATCCTGAATGATCCAGATAAAATGGACAAACTCATTGCACGTCAAGGTGTTGTTCAGGATAAAATTGATGCCCTAGACGCGTGGGAACTCGACAATAAATTGGAACGCGCGATGGATGCCTTGCGTTGTCCTCCCGATGATCAATTGATTTCGACCTTGTCTGGAGGTGAGAAACGCCGCGTAGCTCTTTGTCGCTTATTGCTTCAAAACCCTGATATTCTTTTACTGGACGAACCTACCAACCACTTGGATGCGGAATCGATAGATTGGTTGGAACAGCACTTGCAACAATACCAAGGAACAGTCATTGCCGTAACCCACGACCGTTATTTCTTGGACAATGTGGCGGGTTGGATTCTTGAGCTTGACCGTGGAGAAGGAATTCCATGGAAAGGAAATTACACCTCTTGGCTGGAGCAAAAAGGAAACCGCTTGAAGGACGAGGAAAAGACCGAATCGAAACGTCAGAAAATGTTGGCACGAGAGCTCGAATGGGTGCGCATGAATCCGAAAGGACGTCACGCGAAGAACAAAGCCCGTTTGACAAACTACGACAAGATGTTGTCAGAAGACTTGAAAGACAAGGAAGCATTATTGGAAATTCCAATTCCAAACGGACCTCGTTTGGGGAATAACGTGATCAATGCAGCCCACGTGGCGAAGTCATTTGGAGAGAAATTGCTTTATGATGATTTGAACTTCAACCTTCCACCAGCAGGAATTGTAGGGGTAATCGGTCCAAATGGTGCCGGAAAAACAACGATCTTCAAGATGATCATGGATGAATTGCAACCGGATGGAGGTTCATTTGAAGTCGGTGAAACAGTGAAAATTGGCTACGTCGATCAAACACACAAGGATATTCATCCAGAAAAAACGGTATTCGATGTGGTTTCCAACGGCTTGGAATACGTAGAAATAGGAACACAAAAAATCAACTCTCGCGCATACTTATCCAAGTTCAACTTCAATGGAGCTGATCAAAACAAGAAAGTAGGCGTGCTGTCAGGTGGTGAACGTAACCGCTTGCACTTGGCCATGACCTTGAAGACTGAAGCGAATGTCCTCTTGCTTGATGAGCCCACCAACGACATCGACATCAACACCTTGCGCGCATTGGAAGAAGGGATTCAGAATTTTGCAGGTTGTGCAGTTGTGATTTCCCACGACCGTTGGTTCCTCGACCGAATTTGCACGCACATTTTGGCCTTTGAAGGCGATTCGCAAGTGTATTGGTTTGAAGGATCATACAGTGAATACGAAGAAGGAAAGAAGAAACGTTTGGGCGATGCAGGTCCGAAGCGCATCAAATATAGAAAATTGGTGTAAATGGATCCGCTACACGGAATTACACTCGAACGCATTGTCACCGAACTTCATGAAGAACTCGGCTGGGAACACTTGGGCTATCTTGTGCCCATCAATTGCTTCAACCACGATCCAAGTGTAAAAAGCAGTTTGACGTTTTTAAGAAAAACACCTTGGGCTCGAACAAAAGTAGAACAACTCTACATCGAACGGATCATAGATTTTAAAAAGAAAAAAGACAATTAAAAAAATATAGCGCCATGAGCAACGAAGTACGCAACCTAGAACCGAAAGCACTGTGGAACCATTTCGCAGATTTAAATGCCGTTCCACGTCCATCCAAAAAAGAGGAACGTGTGATTGATTTCATGATGAAATTTGGTCAATCCCTTGGTTTGGAAACAAAAATGGACGCCATTCAAAATGTGATCATCAAGAAACCCGCAACGGCTGGGATGGAAGGTCGCGAAACATTGATCTTGCAATCGCACTTGGACATGGTGCACCAGAAAAATGCAGATACAGTATTTGACTTTGACGCTCAGGGTATTGAGATGATTGTAGAAGGAGATTGGGTGCGTGCCAATGGAACAACCTTGGGCGCAGACAATGGAATAGGGGTGTCTACCATCATGGCGATTTTGGCGTCAACCGACATTCCACATCCAGCATTGGAAGCGATGTTTACGATCGATGAAGAGACCGGAATGACTGGCGCGAAAGAATTGGACGGATCAAATTTCCAGGGAAAAATCTTGTTGAATCTCGATACCGAAGACGATGACGAATTGTCGATTGGCTGTGCCGGTGGAATCGATACAAACACTTCGTATTCCTACAAAACAACTGCAGTAGCGGAAGGGTCTCTTGTTCGCGAAATTCGCATGCGTGGTTTGCTTGGAGGACATTCCGGAATGGACATCGACAAAGGGAGAGGGAACGCGAACAAATTGATGACGCGGATCCTGTACCACTTGGTTTCTGTAATGGATTTCCAATTGGTATCCCTTGATGGTGGAAGTTTGCGCAATGCAATCCCGAGAGAAGCATCCGCTGTTGTGGCTTTTGACAAAGAGTCTTTGAAACACTTCGAAGCAGAAATCGCCAAGATTTCAAACGAGATTTGTGTTGAATTTTCTACCGTTGAATCTGCCTTGACGATTACCTTACACGATGCATCTTCTTCAGGTTCAGCTGTTGATCATGCAGAATTATTAAAAGTCTTGAATACCTTATACAGCGTTCCAAATGGAGTTTACCGCATGAGCCCAGACATTGAAGGATTGGTGGAAGCCTCGTCAAGCTTGGCCCGTGTGATCATTTCGAATGGCGAATTCAGCACCCAATCGTTGCAACGCAGTTCTGTGGAAACCTCCAAAGGAGACGTAGCCAACACCATTCGTGCGGCCTTTGAAAACATGGGGTGTGCGGTGGTTCAATCGGGAGATTATCCTGGATGGCAGCCGAATAGAAATTCGCGTATTTTGAATTTGATGGCCGACCTTTACCGTGAAATGTACAAAGAGGAACCAAAAATCAAGGCCTGTCACGCAGGATTGGAATGTGGAATCCTTGGAATCCATTTACCAGGTGTCGACATGATATCTTTTGGACCAAATATCCGTGCTGCGCATTCGCCGGATGAAAAAGTACAAATCTCCTCCGTTCAAAAATTCTGGGCGTATTTCTTAGAAACAGTGCAACGCACACCGGAAGCACAGTAATATGTCACCGGAAAATCAACGTGCACAACTTGAGAAATTAGCCAATACACGCATGCCCTTTGGGAAATACGAAGGGAAGCTCCTTGTGCATTTGCCCGAACCGTATTTGGTGTGGTACCGACAAAAAGGCTTCCCTAAAGGAACACTTGGTGAGCAGTTGCAGCTGATGTTGGAAATCAAGATCAATGGGCTGGAGGAGTTGATCTATCCACTGATTAAAAAAAATTAATTACGAATTACTAATGACTAGTTACTAATGTGGGGGCATGGTGGCTGCACCTTAGTGGACATGGGAGGTGCGAATTATTAATTACTAATTACTAATGACTAGTTACTAATGAGGTCCATGGTGGCTACACCTTAGTGGACATGGGAGGTGCGAATGATTAATTACTAATTACTAATGACTAGTTACTAATGGAGTCCATTGTGGCTGCACCTTAGTGGACATGGGAGGTGCAAATGATTAATTACGAGTTCTTCGCTCTCGTCTCGATCCCATACTGATTTTACCGGAGTACAATCGTAGACTCGAATCCAAGAATTTCAAGCATTCAAAAACTCGTAATTCGTAATTCGTAATCATTGTTGTCCGACTAAATCCACCTTCATTTTTTTTCTTTTGAGTTTAACTTTGATTTACTGACCCCATCGGGGTCGAACCTTTGTAACCATAAGCCCTCCCGGAAAGCCAATGACCCCATCGGGGTCAAACAATTTAATTCCAAAATCACATAAAATAAAAACCACCCCCTTACTTTAAAACCACTTCTTAAAACCAATGTTTCCAATGGTTTTAAGAAGATCAGAAAATTTTTATCGGACAATAGTAATTCGTAATTGAACTCCAATTCGTCATTGGTAATTCGTTTTGTTGACATTTCTAAATTATTTTTACCAAAAGTGAAACATTTGGAAAGCACGCCCGTAAATGTGTCAAGAAAACAACAAAACAACGATACGCCATGACCGCACAAAAAGAAAAAATTGCACGATTCAAATTGTCACAACACAGACAAGCAGGAACAAAAAGTAAAATGAACATCTTCGAAGTCGCTCAACTGATGGATCAAATCCATTTCAGCACAAAAATTAAAGAAGCGCAGAAGCCATCAATATTCCACGGGGTAAACCCAAACTAAGTCAGACCTTAAGTTACTGGAAAATAAAAGAGGGGAGTTTTTAATTCTCCTCTTTTTTTGTGCCTTGATTTTTGAGATCTCGATAATCACCAGTGAACATTTGAAAATGGAAAGTATTAGAAAAGGCGTTACTCGAATTTTTGTAAATAATTATTATCTCTTGATTTACTTATTCGCTCCAAAACCCGATAGTTGATTTATGTCTTTACATACTAATCCCTGACCTCATAGGGGTCAAACCTCTGTAACTCCAAAGCTATCAAATGAATCCACGAACCTCTCAAGGCCTGTCGGTTTCTAAGAGTGACACATACGTATTAAGAATCCATCACCTAAATACCTGACCCCATAGGGGTCAAACCTCTGTAACTCCAAAGCTATCAAATGAATCCACGAACCTCACAAGGCCTGTCGGTTTCTAAGAGTGACACATACGTATTAAGAATCCATCACCTAAATACCTGACCCCGTTGGGGTCATATCTTTGTAACTTAAAGTAACTAAACTGATCCACGACCCCATCGGGGTCGAACCATTGTACAAATAAAGAAATAATCATTACATTTGTAAACAATCTATTGAAATATATAATTTACAAATGTCAATTCCTGACCGCATCAATCAAATCCTTAAAGACCAAGGAATTACACCGTCTGTGTTTGCAGACCGCATTGGAGTGCAGCGTTCAAACGTCAGTCACGTATTGTCGGGTAGAAGCAAGCCAGGTCTAGACTTCCTTGAAAAGATCTTAAATCATTTCCCAGAGCTTGATGCACATTGGCTAATCACCGGAAATGAGAGTGGAGCACTTGTAAATCAACAGATTGAAACCATAAACAACGAATCTAAGTCCTTGTCAGATTCAAAAGAAGTCACGAAAATCGTTGAGTTTTATTCGGATGGAACCTTCCAGGAATACCTGCCTACGACAAAATAATACCTGAACCAATCAATTCATCCTCTATATACCAAGCAGCGAACTGACCTGGCGTGATTCCGCGCTGTTTTTCTGTAAACAAGATATACAATGTACCGTCGATGTTGTACAGCGTTCCAGCTTGCAAGGGCTGACGGTAACGAATACGGAAGAGACATTCCAAAGCTTCACCTGAATTGATTTTATACTTCAAGTTAATCCAGTTAACTTCTTTATTTTCAATTTTTAATGCCCAACGATTTAAACCAGGGTGTTGTTCGGTTTGACCGCTATACACGGTATTCGTTTCGATATCCGTACCAATCACAAACGATGGCTCAGGACGTCCACCGATGTGTAAGCCTTTGCGCTGACCAATGGTGTAGTAATGTGCCCCTTGATGTGTCGTGATTTTCTGACCCATTTCGGGCAAATATGCAAAAGGCTTGCTCAATGCAATCACATTTTCTTTGCTGACTTCCATTGCGTTGTATACATCGAATTGAGGTAAGTGCTGCGGAATCTCAATGATGTCACCAATCTTTGGCTTCAGTTGCTGTTGCAAAAACGTCGGGAGACTGATCTTTCCGACAAAACACAAGCCTTGTGAGTCTTTCTTTTCTGCGGTCACCAATCCAATTGCTTTGGCAATTTCCCGCACCTCTGATTTCTGTAGACTTCCAATCGGGAAGAGGGCACGAGATAGTTGTTCTTGGTTCAGCTGACACAGAAAGTACGACTGATCTTTGTTCGGATCCAAGCCAGCGCCAAGTCCAACGGTACCGTCTTCGTGCTCTATGCGGCGGCAATAGTGACCTGTAGCGACATAATCTGCGCCCAGTTCGAGCGCTGCCTTCAGGAATACATCAAACTTGATTTCGCGGTTGCACAGGACATCGGGATTGGGCGTGCGGCCGGACTCGTATTCGTGGAACATGTAATCCACGATGCGTGACTTGTATTCGGCGCTCAAATCGATCACTTGAAAGGGGATACCAAGCTGCTGAGCAACTAGCAAAGCATCATTTGAATCATCGATCCACGGACATTCATCCGACAGGGTAACGCTCTCGTCGTGCCAGTTGCGCATGAACATACCAATCACCTCGTAGCCTTCTTGAAGCAAAAGGTGAGCAGCAACACTGGAATCTACTCCTCCGGAAAGTCCTACAACGACGCGTTTCATGGGGCAAAAATACAAAACTCATGGTGTTTATTTATGGATACCCGTTAGTTTACTTTTGTGAATTACATTTGTAAATCAATTTCACGGATAGATTAACACTTTCTAACAACTGCATAAAGCCCAACTCAGCTTTTTTTCGTTATTTCGTTCTCCATGAAAGTTACCGCGCTTTTTTGTTTTTTGTTCCTTTCGCTGTTGACTCAAGCGCAACAGTGCGACAAGGTGCTTTTTACAGGTAAAGTCGTCGATACCTTACGTCCTCAAAACTTTTATAACCTGATGATCGTGAATCGCCGCACTGGACAAGGCGTTTTTGGTCAGCCCAACGGATCATTCAGCGTGTACGTAAGCAATGGTGACAGCCTTTCCATTTCAGTGCGTGAATATCCCCTGGTGAAATTGGTGGTGAAGGCCGATTCCAATTGCCAATTCTTAAAAACAATCTTCATTGAACCCAAACCACAAGAAGTGCGTGAGGTCGTGGTGCGGCCATTGAAATCACTTGAGCAGATCCGCGAGGAACGTGAAGGTTTGGCGATGCGCGAAACACGAATGGTCACAGGAATTGAGGTCATGCAAAGTCCAATCACCGCCCTGTACCAAGCATTTTCAAAAAAGGAACAGAACAAACGTTGGATTGAAGAGCAAAATTACAAGGATGACCAGCGCCGCGTCGTGAAAGAACTGTTGCGCACCTACATTGCTTACGACATCATCGAACTCGACGAAGAAGAATTCGACAACTTCATTGCTTTCCTGAATGTCAACGAGGACTTCTTAAAAACCGCCACAGAAATGGAACTCATCACCTTTATCAAGGATAAGTATGAGCATTTCCGGGACATGAAGAAGTAGGGGATTGTCTCCCAATCCAAAAAAAAACACTATTCGGAATCGGGTGCATCATTTTCTTTGCGGCGGTATTTGCGCTGCGATTTTAAAATTTCGTTCAGTTCTTCTTCATTGGTAATTTGTTCATCTGTTCGGACTTTGTACAAGCCTAACAAAACAGTTAAAAAGCCCGAACCGCTCGCACATAGTTTGGGTAGTACTTATTAAGGTAGTTAGCATCCCCATGATAGAAGTCTAAGTGATACGCGATGTTGAGGGTGCACTCCGTACTACTCCAATAAAAGGCTTCAATTGGCAAAACTGTTGCTCCTCCAATTGTTGATAAAGTTTTATTTACATTGAATCGGCTTTGCCATAAAAGATTTAGCTCATCTATTGAAGGCAAATACCAGTCGCTCTGTCCAGAATTGGTTGAGTTCAAACAAAGTGCGGAAGCGCTGATGGTATGGCCAGCCTGCGACACAATTGCATTGCTATTAGTTATTCCATCCCAACTACTATGTGCAGAAGATCCAATTAAAGTCGAGTCAATATTACTCCAAAACTGAGCTGTACTTAAATCTATATTATCTACGATCAATCCGTGTTCTACACCGGAATTATCTTTCCATAAATGGAAAACAACACCTCCTCCAAATTCTTCACCTATGTAATGGGTAAAACCTCCACCAACAATACTTTCAGCCGTTTTTGCATGTAAAGCATAAGGCACACTCAACAACTGTGTTGTACCCATATTCAGGAAGTTTGTCCCCCCTGTTGCATCCATATCAACTTTTAAGTAGTAATTATCAATGCTCCAAATAATGGCAGCCATTGAACCGCTTTGAACAGCACCTGTACCAATAACCAAATTAAACAAACCAAATTCATCGGTGTCTACAAAATGATTTTCACTGTATTGCGATACTCCAGTTGGCGATGTTTTTAGAATAGTAATTTGAATTCCAATTGTTGTGGAGGCAATCGGTTGGCCTGCTGCATTTCTTGCCACTGCACTGTAATTAAATGCATTTGGTGGGATTTGTGATGTAACTACTGAGGTTAAAAGTAGAAAGCACAAAGTAGAAAGTAAAGTTATCTTTTTCATAATTTGTGATTTGAATTAGTGTTTAATGATTTTGTAAGTGCCAAGCACTTGGAATGTGTCAAATAACAGGAGTCAAGGTTAAGCTATAAAACCAAAATGATTAAATTCAAGTTTTATGGCAGAAGAAAGAAAGAGGTATGACAAGGAGTTTAAGCTCAAGGTCGTAGAATTAAG
>JBILBT010000172.1:0-6811 GCA_044353545.1 Crocinitomicaceae bacterium
CTTAAATTAGTCCAACAAATTCCAGGCTACTTGGGCTATGAAAGCATGAAACACGAGGGGCGTGGAACGTTCATCAGTTATTGGGAAAATAAAGAGGCCATTCAACAATGGGCACGGCATCCTGTTCATCAAGAAGCCAAAGCACTCGGTATGTCAAAGTGGTACCGCTATTATCACAGTATGATTGCTGAAGTTGGCCGTTTTCATTCCCATCAATTCTAGTTTGAATCACAATTCACCCTTTTAAGATTTCACACCATGTGATGAAAAAAGAAAGTCCAACGTTTCCGTCAGACTTTCCGTTGCAGTATTGGATGCGTTTTATACTTATTCTTTGATGATGCGCTGAACACCAATCACTTCATTTGCCACAAGGATGCTGACCATGTAAACACCTTCAGACAACGAAGACAAATCAATTTGCTCTTGGTGCTCAATCGTTTTCTTCAACAACACCTTTCCAGAAAGGTCGTTCACCAGCACTTGTGGAGAGTCAAGATTGTCATTGACTGAAATGGTTAACATTCCTTCAGTAGGATTGGGATATACCTTGAACGCCGCTGAAGTCGTTTCGTCAATTTGCGCCGAAGCGTCATAAATCACCTCGAATACAAATTGTTTGGTTGTGACCCCCGCAGGGATGCCATTGTCGGTTACTGTGATGTCAAGGTGATAAAATCCAGGTGCAATGCCTGTCGCATTGAATGTTGCCGCAACATCGTAATATTGTGTGCTGATTGGATTGAGTGTGTAGCTAAATGCTCCCGCAGGAATGTCTGAAGTAGCGGTGATTTCTATCGTCTGATCGACTTCTGGCGTCATGACACCAAAATTGAAATCAACCGAATTTAGTGCCTTGACTAAGGTGTCTCCTGTATACACGTCGATGGTGTCACAGATTGAACTGCTTACCAAAAGTGGTGGTGTATTGCTTGCACTAGCGCCTGACACATTAAAATAAATCTCTTGGCCATCCAAGAAATCGACGCCATCTGCAAGACCCGTTGGCCCGTCAAAATCAGTCCCTGGTTGAATGAATTGTCCTACTTGAAAGTAATTTACACCATTTCCAGTGTTCAAGCCGACCGTCGCTGGTGAGCCACCAAAGCCACCAAATCCACCTGAAGCATCACCTGTGGTCCATTGCATGTCCTCATAACAAAAGGAGACATTTCCACCTGCTGACACCAATGAATCAGAACCATTTGAAATGATCAATTGAAAGGTCGATACCAAGTCATTGTGGTAATTGAAGTAGCCCACTTGGTTCCAGTTGACAATCAATGCGGTTGGTGTCAACTTATACCAAACACTACCTCCGTTACCTGTTGGAAATCCAAGGCTGTCAAGCGTGCCACGTGTATCAACATCCGCCCAAAATGGCGCAATCATGAGTGTAGATGAATCAGGGAACGCATTTGGAGTAAATGCGAAATAGGGAAAGTCAAATGAAATGTTTCCGTTGTTGTTGATGTAAAGTGAATTAAATGATGTCCCGTAAAAATCAAAGGTAAACGGCAAGTTGATTAATCCGGTTGACTCATCATCGTTTGGTGACATCGCCAAGGTAAATGTCGAATCAAGCGGTACCATGCAATCGCACACGGCATTTTTTTCGTTTCCACCGCTGTACTTGATGTTCGTTGGAACTACGGCATCTGAAATTTGGTATTGAACATTGGGAGCTAGCATTCCCGATTGCTTCAGCTGTTGGTATTCAGCTTTGGTAAGGGTCATGGTGTTTTGACCATAAACCACTGTTGCTGAAAGAAATAAAATTGTCAGGATTTTTTTCATAGTCGTAGGTTTTTATATCCAAAAGACTATCAAAATGTTTATAGGTTGCCTATTTCTTAGGGTAACACCTTGAAATGTTCGCTAGATTTTCATGAAAGCTGTTGTTTTACAGGTGTTTATCTTAGAAAATCAGTTTTTATTGCTCCGCAAGAAGACTTCCATCTTCTTTCCCTTCGCCAACTCATCCACCAACTTATCCAAGATCCGCACATTCTTGGTGAGTGCCATGCGCTCGTTGTGTTCAGGTATTGTATTCATTTTATTTCAAACGTTCAAGTTTACCTCTTCTCTTTACAATGTTCTTATAATCCCACTGAATATTGCGGGATTTTTTCAACCATCGATTTAAATCCGCCACATCGATTTGAGCTACATCGTTATAAAAAATGGAAGCATCTTTGAACTTTCCTTTGCGCACAATCAATCCCTCTTCATCGAAATCCGCCCCGCTCCAAAACATCAAACGGATACCTGGCTTTTGCTTGCTGTACCCAACAATAGGATTCCCCTCAAGAAACCAAACGGGGTGAGCGTGCCAAATCTTGCTTTCTGCTTCTGTAAGTTCTTTGTTTATCTCGGACTCAAGAACCAAACAAATTTCTTGGTATTCAGTTGTTTGATTGGAATTGTATGAGTTGATTTCTAAATTCATTGCACGGTGTTAAGATTTTTTGTCCACGAAATTAAGTTTTACTCCTTATTCCTTTTCATCGAAACATTCTCCTCTTTATACTTACATTTACACATACTAAAAAATATATAAAATATGGAATTTCCCCTTATTGCACTCGGACTGGTCGTAATTGTTATTCTCAGTGGTTTATTAACTGTTTCGCAAGGATCAATCGCCGTGATCACGATGTTTGGAAAATACCGTCGTGTGTTACATCCCGGGTTACGTTTAAAAATTCCATTTATTGAAAAGGTATTCAAACGCATTTCTATTCAGAACCAAAGTATTGAAATGGAATTTCAAGCGGTAACGATCGACCAAGCCAATGTCTATTTTAAAAGCATGTTGCTTTATAGCGTAATGGATGAGCAGGAGGAGACAATCAAGAAAGTAGCTTTCAAGTTCATCAGCAACAAAGATTTTATGCAGGCCTTGATTCGTACCATTGAAGGATCTATTCGTTCGTACGTAGCCAGTCAAAAGCAATCTGAGATTTTGGGGCTTCGTCACGAATTGGTGGACAATGTAAAAGAACAAATCGACACCACCTTAGAATCGTGGGGATTCCATTTATTGGATCTTCAAATCAATGACATCACCTTTGATGCAGCGATTATCGAAAGCATGAGTAAAGTGGTTGCGTCGAACAACCTAAAAGCAGCGGCGGAAAATGAAGGCCAGGCCTTGTTGATTACAAAAACGAAAGCTGCTGAGGCAGATGGGAATGCGATTAAAATTGCCGCGCTAGCGGAAAAAGAAGCAGCCATGTTGCGCGGTCAAGGTGTTGCCTTGTTCCGTCAAGAAGTAGCAAAAGGAATGAGTGAAGCAGCAGAAGAAATGAAGCAAGCCAACCTCGACACCAATGTGATTTTGTTCTCGATGTGGACTGAAGCCATTAAAAACTTTGCGGAATACGGCAAGGGAAATACCATCTTTTTGGACGGTAGTCCTGCAGGGATGGACACCACCATGCGCCAAATTCAGTCCATGCTGAGTGCGGAGATAAAAGATAAAAAATAGTCGGGTTATTTTCGCTTTCATTATGAAGTTTTTTGCACTACTTTCTTGTTTTTTCCTTTCAACGCTTATTTTCGCACAAACAGAATACAATATACTACCCGACCGTCCTGGTTTAGGAGAATCCTCTCAAGTGCTGCGCAAAGGGTATTTCCAAATTGAAACTGGTGGAAACTATCAATGGGACAGATCGGATGAAAATTTTTTAAGCACAACAGTTCATTTCAAAGAGATTACCTATAACACCACATTTTTACGATTGGGTCTTTCTGAATTTTTTGAATTTAGATTTGCCTGGAATCTTGGTCAAGAATTTAGTTCTTACCTGCCAATTGGTGGAACAACTGCTGTTGTAAATAGGTCTTCCATTGGATTCTCACCACTTGCGATTGGTTTTAAAGCCAAAGTATTGGTTGGCGGGGGTTGGATTCCAAGTACGGCCCTTCTTGGAATGATGGGGATTCCAAACTGGGCATCAAGTGATTTAATCGCTTCATCATTTTCTCCTTCTATTCTAGTTCCAATGGAATGGGATTTAAGCAGCCGTTTGCTGCTGACGGTAAATAATGGGTTATTTTGGGGAGGTGAAGATATAAAACCATCCTATTTCAATTCCTTAGGCTTAGACTTGATGGTTACGGAAAGAATTGGGGTTTTCGGGGAAATGTATAGCAATTACGATAAAATTGATGGTTTTCTTCCAGGATTTAATGGTGGAATTATTTGGCGCGTCAAAGAAAATTTACAGCTCGATCTGTCTTCTGGCCTTGGATTAACTAAACAAATGCCAAATGGATTTATTAACGGTGGGATTTCCTACCGCTTAAATTTCAACAAAAGATAACGAAGTGCTCACAAGTAACATAGTTACAATCAACTCATGCACTGCTTATATTTCATCGATTTAAATGTAATGTTCTGGTATTTCCATTCTATGCCTGCGAATGCTAGCATGCGTGAATCTATCAAGTTTGGACTCCATGTCGCGTTCTTTGATGAGCAGCGGAAAATCAAAGGCGCGAAAGCGAAAAGCATCATCTCTAGTCAGGACTTTGTTCAATGCCTTGTCCTCGGGATCCGATTCGCTAGATAGACTTTGAAAATAGGGCTGGAGGTTCTCATTAAAAAATTTTATTTGCGGATGGCTATTTGTTTTCGCCAAGACATCAAAGTTTTTAAGCGCAGCATCATGCGCATTCACGTACACGGCTTTACCTGAAATTACATGAGTAACAAACAGAAAAAACCTTTTGAACATTTGATTTTTTTCTGAAGACGTCTGTAACTTAAGGCAGTTTATTTTTATTTGGTTAAATTTTGTGACAAATGCAGGATTGATCAACTCAGCAATCATTTCATTTAAATTGTTCAAGCCATATTCTTCATAAATCACGGGGCATTTACTAATACAATTGAAGATGATTTCGAGATTGATGATCGCGGTTTTATCTTCATCGCTTAAAGGCCTTCTCGTCGAAAAAGCATCGGGATTCCATATATTATGTGTTTTATAGCACACGACGGAATGTACCAGTTCGTGCACAATAACTCGTGCAATTTGTTCGGGCAGCTCCACCTTGGAATCCATTATTATGGTGGCAAGATTAATAATCACCCTATTCGAATCTAGTTTAAATTCTCCGTAGGCGCCCAAGCACGACTCTTCACCAAAGGTCGCATATAGCGTTACGCCATTTTGACAGAGAACTTTTTTTAATTTTTGGAAAAACATAAACGTATAAGGGTCAACATGAAGCGACAATAAGATGGGCTCTAGTTCATCTACGGTATACACTTTATAAGGTGTTATTTTATCGATGGCATCCGTGATGTTTTTTAGCGCCTCCTCATAGGGCAACTGAGGATATCCAAAATACGTATACCCCTCTGCATAAAACACATTACTTTCTAAATGAACCTTTTGCATATCAAGAACTAAGTCAGGGCAAGTTTACAGATTATATGGTGAATAATGAATGTCTAAAGTATCATTATTTACACTTTTGTAAGTCAGAGAATTGATGTCAATCAACCCGTTTCTAGCTAAATCAAGGGGGTGTTTGCGTAAAACTACTTAGGGCCTACTGAGCGCTTGCACTGAAATTGACGTGCTCCGACCTTTAAATACTTTCGTGGCCGTTGGAATGTGTGAACCTTTGTTTCGTCGAAAGACATAAAACATTTAAAAACGAAACACAAAACACACACACAAAACACACAATTATGAAAACAAAACAAAACATTTTCGCTGCCGGTCTTTTTACAGTAACGTTTCTGTTTGCGGCCTTTTCCTCATCTGCTCAGATCACTCAGGATAAAATTCCAATGTCTGTGCAAATGGATCATGCAAACCCTTCTTGCTTTGGAAGCAATGATGGCGTTATCAACATTGACATCACGGGTGGATTCCCTCCATACTTCGTGAATGGTCTCGAAATCGTTGGGTCCTCCTTCCAAGTGACAAACCTCGTAGGTGGGCAGTACAGCTTTTATATCTCCGATACTTTACTAACAAATGCGACTGTAGAGGTATTGTTGGTTTCTCCGCTTCAACTAGAAATGGACGCATCTGTAACAGATGTTAGCACGTATGGGGGCAACAATGGTGAAATTGATTTAACGGTATCTTATCCTGGAGTAACGTACAACTGGACAACGCCTGATGGATCCGGACTTGTACCAACTCAACAAGATCAAACTGGACTGATCGCTGGAGTATATGTAGTCACAGTTACTGACCCAAATGGTTGCGAAACCAACAAACGATTTATCGTTGGTCAGGCACCACAAGGAACAACGGGAAACAATGGCGGCGGGATCTTACCTGGAATCAACCCAAATATCAACGGAGCAAACAACGCAAACGGAGGCTCTTCCAATTAATTGATTAACCACTCGTACACACAAGGTCATCACAACGATTAATAAAAAACATTTAAAAATTAAAAACACACAGTTAAACACAGCATTATGAAAACTAAAAACATTTTATTCGCAGCAGGACTACTTACTACAGCATTTCAAGCCAACGCACAATTAACAACAGTCGTTGGATCATCAAAAAATCCATTAAAATTAGAAATCGACAAGAAGTCCCCGCTTTGTCACGGTGAACACACTGGAAAAATATACATTTCTATTGGAGGAGGAAAAGGTCCATATACTGTGAACAATCAAGTTATTGATGGAAACATATTTGAGGTTGCATCCCTAGGCGCAGGAACATACACGTTCAACATTGCCGATGATTCAATTTCATTTGTTACGGCACAAGTGAACTTAGTCGATGCCTTGGACATGCAGGTATCATCTGTTGTAAACAAC
>JBILBT010000173.1:0-6768 GCA_044353545.1 Crocinitomicaceae bacterium
TCGTAACGTGGGATTGAAAATTATATAACAAATCAAATTCAGACGAAGGCTATTTTATTTCAGAGGTAAATTCACTTCGTGTCAAAAACTGCATTTTTTTCGGTAGTTTTTCTGCAATTTTTTCTAACTCACCATTCATGATTGATGATGCGAAAATGCCATAGACTGTAATGGTTAAAAGAATGAAAAACAGCTCCAAACTAATCATTTTTGCAGCGATTAATACGATGGTAAAAAAGAAATATAGCCCAATTTTACGAATGATGGATGCCATGTTTAAATTCGAATTTATGCGCTCAGACATTTCGCTAGCCTTCGCCAATTCAATTTGAATTTGGTCGGTGTATTTCACCTCATGACTCATTTCTTCGTACTTATTCCAAGCCTTTGCGCGCTCTATTTTTAATTGCGTATTTTCCAGTGACTTTAGAATTGCAAATCGTTTAATTAGCACGGTGATATAGAATACAGAACTCACTAAACTTCCCATTACGATTAAGGGAAAGGCAATATCTGTTCGAATGGTGTCGGAGGCTATTACAACATCAAAATGTTTGAATACAGTTAAAACTTTTTTAAAGGGAAAATTCTCTTGCGAACTAATTTGAATGAAACTTGCAAAAGATAGCGCGCCCAAAAAGACACTTTCAAAACTCAAGCTCTCTAATCGGTTTTTGTAAATTTCGATTTTCTTTTGGCAATCGATGATTAAGAAATCATTCATCTCGTACAACTTCATAGGTTTTCGAAACGAAAGTTTTCTATTTAAAAAGCCAATCATCTCCTCTTTTTCACTAACCTTATATTTCGTTCCGTTCAGCTTTACAGTAAGTAATTTGCGACTTATAAATTGGTGCTGATTGGCGTGTAGCAATACAGAATTAAAAACAATCATTATCAATGTAATCAAGATCACGACGAATTCAGAGATTGAATTTTCGCATGTTCGACAAAATAAAATGCCAAATGCGGAACAACCAGCTAGAACAGGTATCAGCACGAAAAATGCCAACAAATAAGCATTGTCCGTTATTACACTGGTGCGGATATAAATGTTTGGTTCCTCATATTGAATTTCACTATTGTCATCAGGTACCGATTTATAAGATAAAAGGCGCATTCTCAAAAAGGATGTGAGTGCTATTTTACGTCGTTTGGCCATATAAACAGTAAGCAAAACGAGCAAAAGATTCGCTGCAATCACAAAAAATTGGTCCAATAAATCTCGTTCTTTGAGGTAAAATAGGGCATATGCAAAAATTAAAATTCTCAAGATCAAGTCTGGAATTAAAATATCATATGCGGGTTTGAAGACAAACTGCCAATTTTTTTTTGAATCCTGTTCCATGGAAAAAAAGGTTAATGGTTTAGTGAAAAGTCAGTACAAGAATCCCACAAATGTTCAAATTCAGAAATAAACTGCTTGGCAGCCGTTACGTTTCTAATCGAAACTACATTTTCTTGGTTGTATTTTTCGGCACTTCTCGTCCAATTGTATGAACCAGTTAAAACGATTTCATCATCAACGATCATAAACTTATGATGCATATGGTTTTCGGTATTGTCCACCTTAACAGGTATACCATTGTCGAATAAGAACTCAATGTCGGAACCTTCATCAAAGACTTTAAAATTGTCTGTGAGTATACGTATTTCCAAGCCACGATTCCAAGCATCTACAAGGACATTCCGAATTCTGTCATCACTAATGGTGAAGACGCAAATATCAAGGTTTGTTGAGGCTTTACGTATTAAATCGAGTATGTGGTTCAAACAATTCGGTCCGGGACTAAAATAGGCTTCAATCATTCAATAGTAATTTTACAACGTTCATTTCTATATAACTGAATTTGTTCTTAATAAACAAAAGTGTTGCTTTTTATTTTTCAGGATTTTTCTATTTTTCTTTAGAGCTTTCACGAATACTTTTCCCTTCACAAAACTGGATAAGATTTTCTTTAGTTTCAATAGTTAATCAGGGAACCTTTATTCATTTCCCATTTTCATCTTTCGCAGCCATGGTGAAAGAACAGGAGTTTGTATGCTTGTTCTCGTATCGTAGTCATTGATTAACTCGGAGTTTTGTAGATTTCTGTCATTTTTTGATCACGGGTAATTATTCTTTTGTTGTATTCTTCTTTACGGGCTCAAGCTCAAGGGGCGAAAAATCATTCGATTCTCCTTTTTTATTTCGCGCGCGATAATTCACGAAATACGTGTATTGATTCCCACCAACAATCACGTCTGTTATGATAACAATGCTCGAATCAGCTTTCAATCGACACGCATCTCCCGGTTTCAATTCCAAATCAGCCAACACTTTGTCGCGTAGTTTTGCATTGTAAACCAGGGAGCGCATTGGCCAGATGTAATCGACATTCTGTTGCAAAGAGTCACGGGACTTGGTGAGTGAACGTTTGTTCTTTACAAGCTCATTTAGATTTGCATTTAGGTTATCGATTTCTTGACGCATGTCTTTTACTTGCGAACGGCGAAGCTGGTCTTCATCACTCAAGTTTTTATAGAGTAAAAAAATGATTAAACTAGAAAATACTGTAATCGTAATGACAGTTATCCAAAGGCGTTTTTTTGTTGTATCTGGCGCTGGTGTTGTACTCATGGTTTTTTGTGCACGGGTTATGAGGATAAACTTACGAAAAAATAGGGATAAGGGAATTGATTTCAACACAACAAAATCTTCAACTATTCCGCATTTTATTCATTTTCACGGATTCATGGAGGGCTGAATTTTCAACATAGATTTCATTGTTTAATTCATTGATTATCTTTATCTTGATTTTAACGCAACTAAACGAACTATTTTGACAACAAACGATTTTTCTACTTTATCAAACTTTGACATTATTGGAGATATCCACGGATATGGCAAGGAGCTCATAATCGTATTAGAGAAAATGGGCTACTCAGAGAAAGAACCATATAATTACGCACATGCTGATGGACGGAAAGTTATTTTTATTGGAGATTATATCGACCGTGGACCAGAAATCCTATTGACCTTGCGCATTGTTCGGACCATGCAAGAAAATGGCAATGCCATAGCGATCATGGGGAATCATGAATTCAATTTTCTGTGTTATAATTATACCAACGAGGAAGGTGAGTCTTTTAGAGATCAAGAGAAAAAGACGGAAGGGGAGAGATTCACCGATCAAGAACTTGGTGATGAAATAACCTCGTATCTAAATTGGATGGCAGAATTGCCGCTTTTTTTTGAAAATGACGTTTGCCGTTGCGTGCATGCGCATTGGGACAAAAAATCCATTGCATTGATCCGTGAACGGGGAATTGCAAAGCTCGACCGAGAGGGATTATTGGCCCTATATGCCGATAAAGAGTTGCTTCTTGCTTATGAAATTGTGCTGAAAGGAGACGAATTGGAAATCGACGAAGAATACCAGTTCGCTGATAAAGAAGGAAAGGTAAGAAAGCAGGGTCGAATCAAATGGTGGGCAACGGAAAAAGGCACTAGGATGGGGGAGTGCTTTGCATCAATTCCACCAGAAAGTATTCATAAACCTTATATTTCTAAGGCTGAAGAATTTGTTTTACATTACGATCATGATGAAAAACCTGTTTTCTTTGGCCATTATTGGATGTCCCATACTGAAATCAATGTGCAAAGAGACAACGTCTGCTGCATTGATTTTAGCGTTGCCAAAGAAGGATTGTTGGTTGGATATCGCTTTTCAGGTGAACAAAAACTTTTGATGGAGAATTTAGTACATCATTAAACAGTTTTGATTCCTTAGTTTTTCCCTGTTATCTTTTTTCTAAGCTGACGTATTAGGTATGTCGCTGTATTAAAACGGCTCTTACCCAAATACCTTAGCTTATGAAATATGCACTTGTCATTCTATTGGCGCTTCTGAACTTTTCTTTGAGTCAAGCCGCCCGAAGTATACAGGCCAAAGCGCCAGTTTTGCGGAGTGTTTTTAAGCCTTTATCCAAAAAATCGGATCACATTGAGATTATCCGTTTGTACCAAGACAAGTCATTTGAGCATTTGATTTATTCCCCTGATCGTGAATTTAAAGGAGGAGTGAATGATGCGATGTATTATAAGGTGCTAAAAAATACGGGGAAATATTCCATGGAGAGTGGGAAGATGAAATTGAATTGCCTCGAGAAAAATTTTTCCTGCAAGTTGTATGGGATCACCCTTTTTGTTGACAATAGTAAAGTATACGAAAACCGATTTCGTGCCTTGTTCAAGAAAAAAGAGTACATCCTTCGAAGTGCACCTAAAGAAAAGTATGGTCAGCCTTATTTTATGGATCCCGAGAATGGACGGATTGTGACAAATGAAAATCTTGAATCGGAAGTAAATGTCAATGATGTAGTTAGGTACATGATGAAAGGTGAAACTGAAGGACGCATGAAAATAAAAACACTTGTTGCCTACCTCCGCGAGAATGTTAAGTTTATGGCGGATGAAACCGAAGATTCTGAGCAAACAATTTCTCTTTTGGTTGGAAGTAATCGCCGTGCGGGAAGCAAAGGCATTGCCAAGCTTTTTGCTGAAATGTTGAAAGTCGCTGGTTTGCCGACCAGCGTTATTGAAGGAGAATTGAAATCGGACTTGTCAACGCAAACGAAGTCCAAGCATTTCTGGAATAAAATACGCGTAGGAACAAATGACCAGTTGTACGACATCAGTTTGGGCGATCGTTGGATGAATGTGGATCCTGTCCTTATGATTCACTCTCATTTTCCTTTGGATGAAACTCATCAACTTTTGGAAACACCATTGACGAGAGTAGAATTTAATCGCTTGGCATATGTCGCTCCTACCCGCGAAAATGCGGAATACATAAGCATTCTTCCGGCGAAGGGCGAGGTGCATATCAAAGATCAAATGGAACTCTTATTTTCGTCAGGTTTGTCTATCTCAAAAGCTGAAATTATACCGATAGGTACCGACAATTCAACAGCAATGGATGTAAGGTTCACCAGCACCACGACTTCTGGGAAAACGAGAGTGATCATTCCGATCAAGGAAAAAAATGCCTTGCTAAAAATCCGCACTTCTTCAGGCGTGGAGTTTACTTACCGCTTATACAATGATGGAACAAGAGACGATGAAATCGACGGCTATTATCAAGAAATGAGATCGATTGCAGCCGCGAAGAGGAAAGTGAATACGGTTGAAAATGAATCCGTTTCAGCAAATCAAAGATCATCTTCCGCACTGCCTGCTGTATTTGGTTTAAATGCTCATTTCCGCAGCGATGTCATGTCCTACCAGTTAATTGATTTCGCGGGCTTTGATCACCCCATGATTCGCACGGCCGTTGGCTTTTATGGAACGACTGAAATTTCAGGTGCTCAAAACAATCCAAAGATTGTAGAATTTTTTCATGCCACAGGTCAACGGAATATCAATGACGACGAAACCCATTGGTGCAGTGCCTTCATCATGTACTGTGCAAAAATGAATGGTTTTGTGTATCCGAAAAATGCGGTGGCCCGATCATGGATGAAGGTGGGGAAGAAGGTTGAACAACCTGGGGTTGGCGACCTCGTGGTTTTTGGTTGGGGACAATCCTACCATGGACATGTAGCCATTTATTTAGGGGAAACGGATCATGGGGTAATTTGCCTAGGCGGCAATCAAGGCAACGAAGTTAATGTTATGGTTTTTTCCAAAGAGAGTATTCTAGGTTATAGACGATTAAACTAAAAATGAAGAAGATGAATAAATTAACATTGTTAGGGTGTATGTTGTTGATCGGGATGATTGGCAAAGCACAATATTATGAGCGCACTGGAAAGAATTTCGGGATGTATTTTACGGGTGTTCCAATCGCGACGACCGCCTCAAGTTTGAAAGAACTTTCTACCAATACCTTAAGCGTAGGGGCAGGGTTGATGAAAATGCCAATTCCTGGAATTACTTTTTCAGCAGGATACGGCTATTCAACATTCAGAAATTATGGTGCAAGAGGAGTGATTCTTCCTTATGCAGCTCTGCATTCAGTCGTTGGTTCGGTGTTGTTTGATAAACGCATAGCGAAATTGCAGCAGAAGAAGGTGAGAGGCATGTGCCATTACCTGTCATTGGGTTTGCTTGTTGGAGCGGATTACTCCTATATGTTTGGAACACGAGCCATTCCCAATTATTCGCATGGCGAAGTTGGAGGTCAGGTTGGCTTGTCATTCTGCCATGTTTATTCGGGTGCTGGGAAGCGATCAAGAAGTCAAACCAACCATTTTGATGTCTTTTACCGACAAGGGTTTACACCAGCGATTCAAGTCGATGTTTCAGGCCAAAAACAATCCTTTTACCGCTGTGAAATCGGTGTTCGTGTGCGATTAATGCGCCATCAGATTTATGACTTTTTAAAATAATATAGAAACACATAACACCATGAAAAAAGCAATGTTAATTTGTATGATCACTTTGTCGGGATGTCTAAGTGCTCAAGTGATTTTTGGCAATTCAGAAGCAACCATTTTGTATTACGGGTATGAGAATCTGGCTCAAATTGGAACAGTTAAAGGAGAGCGATTTAGGCTCAGTTCGGAGAATATCACAATTCGAAACGAAGGAAATGGATTTGTTTTAGTACCTGAAAATAAGGAAAAGGCCATGCTTTATTTTAACGATCCAACAAGTGGAAAATGTTTCGATAGCATCAATTTTGAGGTGCGAATTTTACCACCGCCTACATTGTACTTTGGGGCTGCTGCAGATGGTGAAAAAGTTCAGATTATGAACAACGTACTTTATGCACGATACGATGA
>JBILBT010000174.1:0-6557 GCA_044353545.1 Crocinitomicaceae bacterium
CGAAGTTGCCAGGAGTTCCAATGATCTGGAAACGATATGCACTAGGTATTTTTTCTTGAGCTCTTTTTTCGGGTTTTGGAGCTTGAACGTGTTCTTTATTGGCTTTGGTTTTCGGTGTAGAATGATGATTTGGTTTACTCTCATTTACAGAACAAGCGCAAAGGAATAGCACGAAAACTACACTCAATTTTTTCACAAGACGCTAATTTTACCGGACGACTTCGCACCATTTTTTAGAACGATGTAGTACATGTAATTCCCAGAATTGAGAGGGGAAATGTCAAGCGTGATTTGATTGGTATTTGCTTGAAGAAAAGCAATTGAACTCCACACTTTACCAGAAAGGTCCACGACATCCACTGATTTCACTTCAGCGACATCATTAAATTCAATAGTGACAAAATTGGAGGATGGACAAGGATAGGCAATTGTTGGGATTTGACTCCTGTTTTCTTCAAGTCCAAGTATACCGTAATAGGCATAAAAATCATCGTAAAAACCACCTCCATAACCTGCGCCTAAAAATGCCGTTCCATCAAGAACAAAAGAGAAGGCGTTTTTACGTCCAGGGCCAGGAATGTCGCTTCGTTGAACCCAAGTATTGTTAAAGTAACTGTATTCCCAAACGTCTTTTTTGAATTCGCTATTCAGGTCTTCTCCAGTAGCAATAAATCCAGTAGGAAATGTTCCCCATCCGGTTGCTCCAGCTCTCGGCGAACCTGGGAAATTTGCTTTTTGAAACCATTGATTTAATCCCACATTGTATTGCCAAAAGTCGCTGCGCAACACACCATCGTCACCAGTTCCTACATATCCATCGTCACCCATGGCAAATCCAACGGCTTGTTTTCGTGCTGTCCCTTCAAAATCAGTCATTTGTTCCCAAACATTCGCGTTTGGATCGTAGCGGTAAAAGTCTTTTCTAAATCCTGTAGCGTCTTGTCCTGTTCCCACATAGGCGTATTCACCAATGGCAAATGCTACAGCTTGCCGTCTTGGTCCGCCAGCAAAATCTGCTTTTTGTGTCCATGCAGCTGTTGTGATGTCGTATTCCCACAAATCACCGAAATACGCATTTGTTTGACCCTGTCCGAGACAAACATATCCTTTCGTGCCAATTGAAAATGCACTGGCAGAACCCCGATCTAATCCGTCGCCATTTGGACCTCCGAGGGCCGCCTCTTCATCCCAGTCGTTCTGAATTTGATTGTAGGAATACATCTTTCGTTTGAAACTGAATTCGTCTACACCACCAACGACATACCCTTGTCCCTCCATAACAAATGCCGCACAAACTGACCTTGGAGCTCCATTGACGGAATCTCGTAATTCCCAAAAGTCTTGAGAGAAACCGTAAGTTCCGACCAGTAAACTCGTAAAAACAAAAAACAGCTTCATAAATGTTGAATTAGTATTCGGTGAGACGAAAGCATGCCCCGTTCTTCAGTATATACATTGATGTAGTAAATTCCATTCGGAAAATCACGAACCTGTAGCGTCAATTCACCTTGTTCTGATACCTTCCTTTGGGCAATTATTTTTCCGTCGGAAGAAAGCAGTTCGATGTGACTTACGGAACTTGAACTACTGAAGAAGTTCACTTCGTCAGCGCTTGGATTAGGGTAGATGTTCACGTTTGTTTCTGCATCAGTCATCCCTAAGAAATCATGAGGAATGTATTCATAGATGCTTGCCTTTTTGCCTGTTACTCCTTTACCTGTTCCTACAAACACCCTGTCGTTTACAGTAAACGAGATGGCATTTTTTCGTTCAGACCCACCAAATGGTGCTCTAGAAAACCAAGCGTCTGCTTCTGGCTTGTATTCCCACAAGTCTTTCAATAAACCACCATCGGAACCTAGACAGATAAATCCACGGCCTCCTGTAACAAATGAGCTCGCACTTCCACGTTCGTTGCCAGGTAAGTTTGCAATTTGTACCCATGTGTTTGTGCCTGGATTGAATTTCCAGAAGTCGCGTTTGAAAATATCTTGCGTGGTGCCTAGGCCAACAAATGCCTCATTTCCAATGCTGAAACTGGACAATTGATAACGCACACCTCCGGGAAATGATGCGCGTTGCGTCCATTGATCAATAGACGGCTTATATTCCCACAATTCATTGGAATAGACACTTGGTCCTTTCTTTCCACAACATATATATCCCTTAGAATCTACAGCGAATGCAGTGGCAAAGTAAATTCCCAATCCTCCAGCACCGGGAAAATCAGCTTTCTGCGTCCAAGTATTTAAAGATGGGTCGTATTGCCAAAGGTCTTTCAGCTTTGTCCCTATGAGAGCTTCGTTGTTATCTATTCCTGCAGAAATGTATCCTTTGTCTCCTAGGGAAAATCCAACGGCATCTCTACGTGCCGATCCAGGTAAATCGGCCTTTTGTGACCAAGTATCCAAAAGTGGGTCGTATTGCCACAAATCCTTTTGTACTACTTCTGCGGTGTCAACTCCTGTAGCGAGGTAGCCATAATTCCCTATGGAAAAGGAAACTGCTCGTTCTCGTTTTGAACCGATAAAATCAGCTTTTTTCACCCAGTAATTGGCTGTTTGTGCGCTAAGAAATAGGCCAGACAATAAAAAGAAGACGCTTAGAATTTTCGTTCTCATAGGTCAATTGAAAATGAGTTTTTTAACAATTGATTGATTGCCAACATAGATCTTACATAAAAAGGCACCTTCTCCAAAGTGTTGTTTGTCAAGAATCACCTGTGATTGATCAAGGTTCTCAGCATGTATGAGTTTTCCTTCTAAAGTAAAAATTTCAATACGGGTTTTTATCCCCATCAGGTTAAGCTCTGGATTGATTTCTAAATGCATTTCATGACTTGATGGGTTAGGAAACACGGTGCAAGTGACATCATCCATAGTGAGTTGATTGGTAGCAAGTGGGTCATAATCAAAGCTCCAGAAATCATTTAAATTGACACCATTCGTGCCCGTACCGAAATATCCTTTTCGTCCAATTGAAAATGCAACCGGGAACCTTCGGGAAGTTCCTGGGAATTGACCGATGAATGCCCATTGATTTTCCCCCGCATTGTATTCCCATACCTCATTAGTTACTACACCAAGACCTCCAACATATCCACAAACGAAATAACCTTTGTTGTCGCGGTAAAATCCAGCACCACCATTTGATGTTTGTCCTGGGAATTGTGCACGAGAAATCCACGTATTTTGAGAAGGCTTAAATTCATAGAAATTGCTTCCACTTTTCACATAACCACTGCCATTGCTTGCGAAGGAGGTGCTCCACGTTCCGAAAACAATCGGCGCATTTGCCATCATTGTCCAGGAATTGGTGCTAGGGTCATATTCTACCATTTGGTTTCCTTGATACACATATCCTTTGTTTTGAACACTGAAACATTGCACATCTCCTGGTGCCAATGGACAAGGAGCTACAGGAAGCCAAACGTTTGCTATCGGGTCGTATTCAAAAAATTCACTACCTAATGTGGATCCGCCACCGACATAGCCTTTTGTTTCTGTTCCAAATGAAACTGCACCATGAATGAGTACAGGGAAATTGGCGCGTTGTGTCCATGAATCTGAAGCAGGATCATACTGCCACCAATCCTTGAAGTCGATATTCACACCTGTCCCATTGATGTGGCCTAGTCCAATGTATCCCTTGTTCCCAATAGAAATTCCTGTACCTCGATGCCTTCCAATAGCACCTAAATTGGCTTTCTTCGTCCATTGACCGAAGGAAAGTCCGGTGTGAAAAACAAAGATAAAAAGAGTACTTAGTCGAATAAAAAACATGGTGCCAATGAAATGTTTGAAAGAGTGAATCAAGCGGAATTTAGCGAACAATCAGTTTTTTTGAATATGGAGTACCGATTGTTGAATAAGCAACGATATAAACTCCGGGATTGAAATCAACCAAAGAAATAGATTGACCCGAATAGTTTTGAATAGTTTTAATCACTTTGCCATCAACATTTGTAAAGGACACTTGACCAACAATTCCTTGAAGGGTGACTTTGTCGTTGGCTGGATTGGGATATATTAAAAGGTTGTCTGTTTCATTTTCATCCACCCCAAGATAATTGGCATCGATCGCAATATCAAAAGCGCCTGTCTCATTTCCCCAACCTTCAACGATCACATAGACCAGTCCTTGACCTTGAGGGTCGAAGGTTAATTCAGATGAGGTTCCGCAATTGTCACTGTCATCATTAAATGCGAGGACATTGCCTTGTGGGTCGACAACTGTTAGAAAAGTATCGAATGAAGATCCACACAATGACACATGGATGGATTGCATGAGTGGTGTTGGATTGAGTTGGTAATACAAGTCGGGGGAGTTGTACACCAAGTTTTGATTGGAATAGCAAATGGAATTATCGCCTGATGAGGTATAGGGAAGTGTCGTCACTGCGATGGCATCGTTTGTGAAATCTCCTGGATAACCTGAACAATCGATTCCGTTGGAGATATTGATGGTGAAATCCATGACCGAACCCCAGGAAAAAGATGCGCAAGGACTCAAAGGCAACGATGAAGCCCCTTCTTGTTGAGTAACACGCATGCGCGTTGCACCATTTTGTGATCCTGCTGGTACTGTGAAAGTGAACGTTGATAGTGTTGTTGGGGGAATTCCTTCCCATGTTCCCAAGCTTTCCGCAGGGTCAAAAATTCCATCTCCGTTATAATCGATCCATGCCTGCCCTTTGCCTGTATAATTTCCACCACATGTGCCAAATTGGATTGAAATGGAATATGTACTTCCTGCATTGAGGTATGTGCTGAGTGCGGTTAAATCTTGAACACCTATTACACCCGGACATCCCACAAAATTTATCGTTCCCGACGAACCAACTAAAACGACCGATTGTACATTTGAGTCGGCTGTTGTTGTGGGTCCAACATTGGTGATGCACCATTGTGAATAGGACTGGTAAAATAAAAGCAGAGCAATAGTTGTAGCGAAAATTTTCATGTATAGCGTTTTGCGTTGGAAAGGTACTAAAAATTAATATTAATTTAACATTCAAATATTTGCCTTAACCCATAAATCTGTTGTTGTTCGAATTTCCTCGAGGGCGGAAATCAGTTTGTCAATTTCTTCTTCTCGATTAAATGGTTGAAAAGAAAAGCGGATATAACACTGGTCGCCATGGCGCATCACTGGTATTTCAATTCCGTAGTTGGTAAAAAGAATGCGTTGTAACTCTTCAGGATATTGTGTTACAATTTCTGCAGAATAAAGTTGACCGTAAAACTCGCTTCGAAGAGGTGCCAAGGGCTGAGTGCCAAGGAAGTCAGATAATTCAGCCCCCTTTTTCAGTACTGAAGTTCTGCATTTTTCCAATAGAACATCCCAGTTATGTTCTTCTCGAAAGTTTAGCACCGCTGGAATACACAAGTAAGCTGAAAAATCACGTGTTCCATTGTATTGGTGGTATTCTTGAAATTGAGAAGCATGTGTATTGGGTGATTTAAATCCCCAACTGATAATCAAAGGGTCAAGAATGTCTTGAAATTCTTTCGCTGCATAGAGAAACGAGCAACCCTTCGGTGCCATCATCCATTTGTGACAAGCACCGGTATAAAAATCGGCCTGCATCGAGGAAATATTCAATGGAATATGTCCCGGAATATGCGCTCCATCTACAATGGTAATTAATCCTCTGCGTTTTGCTTCAGCGCAAATTTCTTCAACAGGAAAAATCAATCCTGTCGAACTGGTCATTTGACTGATGAAAACGATACGTGTCTTTGGGGAACATCCTCTCCAAAATTCTTCGATGAAATTCGCCTTACTTGTCAGCGGCAAGGAAATATGCTGACGGATGTATGAGGCTCCAACTTGATCACAGTGGTATTGCCACGTGTAGTCCATGGCACCATATTCCAAGTCCGTGGTCAATACTTCATCATCTTGATGTAGCAGGTTTTTTGCCAAGATGTTTATGGCGAAAGTAGGGTTTGGGACAAAAATTAAATCTGAAGCTGAGGCACCGATGTAGTTGCCCAAAGCCAGTTTCGATTCTTCAAGAAACTTCGGGCCATACTCAACGATGAAGCGTACAGGTTCTTTTTCTAGAAGCCGTTGCCATTTGATTAGGTCCTCAAAAATAGGTGTAGGACAGGCACCAAATGAACCGAAATTTAGAAAAGAAATGGATTCGTCCAAAAGGAACATACGATGAATTTCTTTAGCATTTTTTGTCATTTTTTCTATCATGAGGAAGTCATTTGAGGTGATTAAAATTATTCTTAAATTCGTTCAGTTCAATGAAGAAATTATTAACCAAGTTCACGTATGCAAATTTCTAAGATTTTAACAGTCATTATCGCACTGTTTTTAATGATTGTCCATTCTTGGTCACAGGGTGATACGATTATTCAAGCAAAAATTCTTGACGATGGAAGTCAAGATGCTGAAAAGTTCTACAATGCCGGCACGGAGTTTTTAAAAGCGCACAATTATCAAGCGGCAGTTGCAGAGTTCGACAAAGCGATAGGTCTCAAACCTCAATTTGATGTTGCTTTTTTTAATCGCGCAACGGCAAAAAATGAGTTGAATGACCG
>JBILBT010000175.1:0-6538 GCA_044353545.1 Crocinitomicaceae bacterium
CGGAAGCATGAATAAACCACCCCTTGCCCCTCCACGAGGGGATTTTTATTTTTTCTTACTGAGTGTCAACTCACCAAACATTCATAATTCGTAATCATTGTTGCCCTACTAAATCCACCTTCATGTTATATCCAAACGGGTTAACTTAGATTAACTGACCCCATCGGGGTCGAATGTTTGTAACCATAAGCCCTCCCGAAAAGCCAATGACCCCATCGGGGTCAAACAGTTTAAATACTAAATGACTAAATCGCGTAAAATACCCCCCCCCTTACCTTGAAACTACTTTAAAATACCACTAATATCGATGGTTTCAAGATGAGTCGCTAAAGTTTATCGGACAACAATGATGACTAATTACTAATGACTAGTGACTAATTATTTTAATCATTCTTCATAATTCATGGCTTCGAGACTTCTGTCACGCCTTACGTGTCCTCTGCGGCGGAGCCACCAAATCTTCAAATTCGTAACTCGTAATTCATAACTCGTAACTTATTAGGAATCACTCCAACCTAATCCGAAACAACAGTATCTTATCCGATCGACGCTCCAATTTTCCTTCGTGATAAAACACCAAAAAAGGTCTAATGTAGCCATTGTTTCTTATCGCGAGCAATTGTTCGACAGAAATGGAAATGGGTGTGCCAGTGCCGCGATTTGAATTTCCAAAGAAAACCAAGTGTTTCTCATTTTCGATAGCTAAGAACGTGGCGCAATCGTGACAAGGCGTATCGCGGAAATACACTACAGTAAGTGAATCTCCGGGTTTGATGCTGTCCATCTTCAACACGATCTCCCCCTTTGAATCGCCGTTAAAATGTTTTATAATGCGATGATTGTAGGAAACATTCCATACGTCTATGGTGTCGGCTTTGGACAATGACGGCAAAAAAACTAGAACAATTATAACTTTGAGTACTTTCATTTTGTCACTTCATTTTTGCAATAAATCTCAGATATATTAATCCCCGCCAAAAATTACATCACTGTACCCATCATTTAGCGTGCAAGTACCTGTGACACATTTCGCAAACTTATACTTGTAGGCTGTGTAAGCATCTTCACATGCTGAAGAAGGATCATCGCAATTAAATTGGATGGGATGAAATTGAGCACGTGATTTTGGAACTTGATCGCATGGTTCAATAGCTCCATAATATTCCACAAAGTTCAAAACATCTGAAGACAGCGTAGTTTGTTGATTGGTTTTTATTTTTCCAAGAAAATACTCCTTCCCAATTGTCTTGTCTTTAATCCAAGCTCCCCAATATGTTCCCGAGCTGTTCGACTCCATTTGCCAAATTCTCAATCTATAGGTGTGATTAATTTTAATCGGAATGCTAATTCTGCAGCTTTTACCAACCCCTTCTCCGTCAAAGTCGACAACATATGAATTTGCGTCACCTTTAGAAGCAACTGTAGCATTCCAGATGGAGAAAATCAACATACCGGTATTCGCATTGTTGTACCCCGTTTGAATGCCAACATAGCCTCCATCCGTTATTTCATTGAACCCAAAGGTCAAGGCCCAATAGGTTCCTTTCGCCAATTGAAGCGGTGTTATTTCTTGATCAATATTGAAATAATTCCCCGCTGCAGCATCGTAAAACAAATACATGTTTCCATACAGGTGCTGTTGGGCAATTGTGGATTTTGGAAAAATAACGATGCATACAATCAACATCAAAACGTATCTAATCATAACCTAAAGAATTAAAATGAAAACCAATTAACCGTGCTGAACTCCTTTTGTAACATATGTATTGATGTTCATCTAAAATTCAGCTTGCGCCCAGAAATTGTCAGAGTTCACATAAATCACCATCACTTTCTTTTCCTTTGCCAAGCGAACATTGTCCTTCACCACACGGACTAAGCGTTTACTTTGTCTCCCTGAAAATCGATTCCAATACACCAAAACAGTGTAATCGTAGGTCCGTAAATCAGGGAAAGGGGCATTGTTCAATGGATTGACATGAAGCAGATGATCGTTTAATGTCATCATGGTATCGAGTTCAACAGATTTTGCCGCCGGAAACTGATCGAAAGTACCATAGCGGTTCCATCTCAAGTTAGGAAATCCTCCAACGGAGCAATTGACCGAATAGGAGCTCAATAGACCCGACGCATCGAAGTAAAGCACTTGTAGGGGCTGGAATAGATTCTTTTGGTCCCTTTTGTAGCGCACTGTATCTAAGGATTCAATTATGGAATAAAAACTGCTATCCATTTCATAGCTGTCGCTTCGTGGGATGCCATACTTTTCACCTTGAACAAGAATTTCTTCAGGTGTCATGCTCATCGGTTTTTTCATGCCCATCACCCCCATCAATATAGGACTGCAACTCTGAAGTACTGAAAGGAATAAAAGCACAAGAAACAGCCGAAACATTCGCCTCATAGCAATCAATTCAGACGATTCTGCTTGTTCAAGTCGATGCCCGAATAATAGCCCGTGTCTTTGTTGGTCAATAACTTTGTCAAGGTGGTGATTTGTCCAGTGTGGTAAGAAAAATGTTCAATCACATGCACAACAACCGAAAACCCTGTGACTTCAAACCCTTGAATTGTATATATCGTAGTAATTTGTTGAATATCCAGTTCTTCCAGAGTCTGCCGCAAGTTGCTGCGCATATTTTCCAAGAGGAATACCAACTCAGCTTTTTTAATCTTGGTCTGTGCGACAAATTCTTGGTCGCGGTCGCGATTGTCTGGACGTCCACCCAAACCCGATAAGATCCACTGACGCGCATTGCCACATAGGTGAAGAATAAGATTTCCGATGGCTGGAATCCCAGTGCTTGGTGACCGCCACAAGTCTTTTTCATCAATCAAGGAAATGCACCGATAAATGCGTTCGTATGATTCTTCAAAAACCCGTTTATCAAATTCATCCATCAATAATTTCCTTACTTCCATGGTTTAACGCAATAATTTCATAGCTAAAGTTAAAAAAATGTTTTGAGTGACTTTGAAATGAACATAAAATATCTATCTTTGCCCCCAAGAAACGGAGGTTGTAGCTCAGTTGGTTAGAGCGCTGGTTTGTGGTACCAGAGGTCGTGGGTTCGAGACCCATCTTCCTCCCTTAAGAAAAGGAGATCGCCTGCGGTTTCCTTTTTTTTATTTATAATTCGGGTATTTTTTTGCCCCAATCGATACACACATGAAGTACCAGGAAGCCATCGAGAAGCGCCGCACTTTTGGAATCATCGCCCACCCAGATGCGGGAAAAACTACGCTAACGGAAAAATTATTGCTCTTCGGAGGAGCGATTCAAACGGCTGGTGCAGTGAAAAACAACAAAATCAAAAAAACCGCGACTTCGGATTTCATGGAAATCGAAAAGCAGCGCGGAATCTCTGTTGCTACCTCGGTAATGGCTTTCGAATACGGCGGCAAGCAAGTAAATATCTTGGATACACCTGGACACAAAGATTTCGCGGAAGATACCTACCGCACTCTCACGGCTGTCGATAGTGTAATTCTCGTGATCGACTGCGCCAATGGTGTAGAATCTCAGACAGAAAAACTGATGGAGGTTTGCCGGATGCGCAACACACCTGTCATCATCTTCGTGAACAAAATGGACCGAGAGGGAAAAGACCCTTTCACTTTGTTGGATGAATTGGAAGACAAATTGGACATCAAAGTACGCCCACTCACCTGGCCTATCGGGATGGGGGATCGCTTCAAGGGTGTGTACAACATCTACAACAAAAACTTGAATTTATTCTCGGCCAGCAAAACAAAAAAGGCGGATGATGTGGTTTCCATCTCTGAGCTTTCGGACCCCATGATTGATGAATTGGTCGGCAAACAATTTGCAGGAGAACTGCGAGAAGAACTCGAGATCATCGATGGCGTTTACGACGCTTTTGATCGTGAGAAATACCTTTCTGGAGAAGTTGCCCCTGTGTTTTTTGGTTCAGCTGTAAACAACTTCGGTGTGCAAGAATTGTTAGATACCTTCATCACCATATCCCCCTCACCAATAGGGAGAGAATCAGATTTGCGTTTTATCAATCCCAATGACCCAAAATTCTCTGGATTCGTATTTAAAATTCACGCCAACCTGGACCCAAAACACCGCGATCGAATTGCTTTCCTTCGCATCGTGTCAGGACGTTTTGAGCGAAACAAGTTTTACCATCACGTGCGATTGGACAAGAACTTCAAGTTCGCCAACCCGACATCCTTCATGGCACAAGACAAAAGTGTGATCGATGAAGCATTTCCCGGCGATGTGATTGGATTGTACGACACAGGGAACTTCAAGATTGGTGACACCATGACTGAAGGTGAAAATATGTTTTACAAAGGAATCCCGTCGTTCTCTCCTGAAATTTTCATGGAACTTGAGAACTTGGATCCATTGAAATCGAAGCAGCTGGACAAAGGCATTCACCAGTTGACCGACGAAGGTGTTGCGCAGATGTTCATTATGCAGCCCGGAAATAGAAAGATTGTCGGTACCGTAGGACAACTACAGTTCGAGGTCATCAATTACCGCTTGATTCACGAATACGGAGCAAATTGCCGCTTTTCCCCAAAGAATTACTTCAAGGCATGTTGGATCACAACGGAAAATGACGAGCAGTTGGAATCTTTCAAGCGGGCGAAGGGCAACTATTTGGCAAAAGATAAAGACGACAACGTGGTGTTCTTGGCTGAAACGCAGTTCCTATTGAATATGGCCGAGCAAGATTATCCTGATTTGACTTTCCATAAAACGTCGGAGTTTAAATTGGATTTGAAATAGGTTCATTTCCAATAGATCAATCTCCTATCAAAGCCGAAAAATCAGGAAACTCATCCAATGATTTGATTTCTCCTTTATCGCGGTCTAGAGCAAGAATTCGGTGTTGCTTTCCATTGGTAATGAGCATATAATCTGTTCCTAAGCTAAAATTGTAGTGTGCAATTTGATGCACCACCTGTTCACCCAACACAACTTCGGGTGCCTTGCATTCCATTAAAAAAACAGGCTTGCCAAGTCGATTGAAAACCACCAGATCACAACGACGGACAAGCCCATTGATATCGAGTGACATTTCACTAGCGATTAGTCCGATTGGCACATTTAAGTGATTGATTAAAAAATGAATCAGGTGCTGTCTTACCCATTCTTCTGGAGTCAGAACAAGTTGTTTTTTTCGAATGACACAAAATACGCGGACAGACGAACCCGACCTTGTTAGGCGCAATTTAGTGGGTGGGAAATCAAGTGGGGTAAACATATCCATTTAAACGAGTAAAATTAATCATTGAGTACACATATTCATCTGTGCAGTGTATTCATTTTTGCGTATTTTTAAAGCGCATGAACTCAGCGCATAAAAACATAATCCTCATTCATCAAGCAGGCGATATTCTGAAAATTGAACCCTACTTACCACAAATAGAAGAATATTATATCGCATCATTTCCCGACGCCAATGAAAGAGAAGATTTGGATTCCATACTTTTTCGCATTCGATCGAATAGTTTAGAAAACGAACCGAAATCTTTTCTAGTCATCATTATTGAAAATGAGATTGTTAAATCCTGCATTTTCGCGGATTGGTATAGTGATTCTGTCTTTTTGCACCTTACCTATCTTTTTGTCAATCCAACGATACGCAACCAGGGTTATGCCCGCAAGATGATGACGGATTACTTGCCAAGTTCAATACGTCAAATCGAGCAATTTTATCACATCCGGTTTGATGGTTATGTGCTTGAATCAAACATTCCGTGGCTTACTGAAACTGACTCCATCGATCCCTCTGTTCGTTTGAAATTTTTCAATTCAATCGGGATTCTATGGATTCCAATAGAATACTCCCAACCGGCATTGGACTCAACAAGAGAAAGTGTTCAAACAATGTTTTTGTTGTACAAGTCACTGACCAATGAAAAAACGTTACAGGGTCCTGCATTAAAATCTTTCTTGTTTTATTTCTATCAAGGACTTGGTATTGAAGACCCTGATTCAACGCTCTCCTATCTTAAAATGATGCTAAACATTGACCAAATTGCCATGAAAAACAATGCGATTATATTGAAAACGATACCAACAAATGAAGAAAACAGGTTAATCCTACGTAAGGCATCCATTTGCATGCACGCTGTAGTTGAATGGGATGATTCCAATGTACAACGTGAAGATTCGATTTGTCTCCATTTTAATTCATTTGAAAAAGACCTGTTTGCCTACAAATTTCAACGCAACAGTCCTTTTAATACAGAGTTTATTGAGACGCAGGAGTTGAGAATCGATTTCCCAATCACCTACGAATATAGCTCAGAGGGAATTTTATTCCATAAGAATTGCGAAAGAAAGCAAATAAATGCACGCCTACACATCAGTCGCTCGCGATTTCAGTCAAGAAAAAGAGACGTTTTTCATTTTGTGATTTGTTGTGATGAACGAGATGGATTTTATGAAAATGAGCTTATCCGATTGATTCATTTTTTTGGCAGTTCTCAAGAAAATTCGAAGGTATCGTCTGCTATTCTATTTAGTACTCCAAACCTTAAGAATGTCTCTTTT
>JBILBT010000020.1:0-20055 GCA_044353545.1 Crocinitomicaceae bacterium
TATGGATGAAATCAATGTGCCAACTGTACCAACTTTACAACAAAAAATAAAAAAACGACTGGTCAACACCCCTTTTATAGACGAACGAGTAAAAGCAAAATCATTCTTTAATCAGTATGATTGTATTTCTATAATGGGTGAATATAATTATAAGGAAATTGATAGGTACATCACGAAGGAAAACAAACATAAATTACTCATTCATATCCAAAATTCAAAATATCAAGTTAACAATACTTACGATGCATTTCCAAAAAATGAAGAATTTCATTTTGTTTCGGGTTTTCATTCCGATCAAATAAAACATGAACTTTCTGAATTTGAAAATTATAAGCACACCTACTATAATTTAAATTTGAAATTTGAAAATGTATATGTTAAGAGCGAATACACAATCTCTGACATTCCAAAAATTGGTATTTTCACGCGCTTAACCCCTGCAAAACCATTAGATCCTTTTATCTATACCTTCCAGCTCATCTTAGAACAGTTACCGAATGCCGAACTTCATATATTTGGAAGTGGAGACCCGAAAAAAGAAGGCGTTTTGAGGTATGTCGAACAATTAAAGTTAGAAAAAAACATATTTTTCAGAGGGCATCAAGAAAACATTTTAAAAACAGCTGTTCAAGAAAATCTAGATTTAGTGTGGTTACATGGGTACCACGGTCTTCCTGGCGGATGGGTAGGTTTTGACATTAGCACCGCGAAAATCCCACAATTGTTTTGGAATTTCGGAAGTGATAATCCATCGGATTTCTATTCTTTTTTCCCAATGTTTAATTCCGTAAGTGGACTAGCTCTGAAAAGTTTACAGATATTATCCGACCCAATTGATGCAAGAAACCTTGCCGATGAGCAGTTTAATTATACCAATGAAAATTACAACATTGAAAAGAACATTCTTGTCATGGAAGAACTCTATCAAACAATTTTTCATACTCTAAATCCTGAAAAATGATTGTAAACTATAAATTAGGTGCAAAGGAAATTGAATTAGAACTAGAGGGTACCACATTTTTTGGGGCTGACGAAGTCTTATTGCTGAAAGATGAAAATTTAATTGAAAAAACGTCTTGGAGCAATGAAGGATTTGAGATTGTTGATTTTTTAAGTGAATCAGATTTTCAACAAATTAAATTGGGCTTGAAGAAGATAATCGCTGATCTAATTGTTGAAGCTGGTGGCCGAATTGATGAAAATTTTGAGCTAGACAATTATCATTTGTATGTTAACAATGAAATTCATTTGAAACTGGCAAAAATGATTCAATGGGGTTGGAATGTATATGAATTTCCTGTTGATTTCAATAGGATAAATAATAGGATTTCAGAGGTGATTGGAATTCCGGTCTCTACAAAAGCAAAGCACATTGAGTCTAATAATTTCTTTTTGAGAATCGTACGTCCTCAAAATTTTCAAGACAACAATCCACCGCACAGGGATGTTTGGATTGATCGACTAAGGGATGCGGTCAATATTTATGCACCCATCTGTGGTAGTGATATCAATAGTGCATTGGGTTTAATTCCCGGCAGCCATTTGTTAAAAGAATCTGAAATTGAAAGAACTGCTGATGGTGCAATTTTGAATGGAACATCTTACACTGTGCCTTGTGTTATCTCAATCAAAGGAGAACAGCCAATATTGTTAAGACCTGACCCAAAAGAAAATCAAGTTATGCTTTTCTCTCCCTACATGGTGCATGGCGGAGGCTATAATTTTAATGAAAACACAACCAGAATGTCTCTAGAAGTGAGATTTTGGAAAATTTAAAAAAAAACAAAATGAAAGTACTTATTACAGGAGGAGCCGGTTTTATTGGGAGTCATTTGACCGCATATCTAGCAAATAAAGGTGCTGAGGTAGTCGTTCTTGACAATTTACTGCGTGGAAATAAAATTGAAACGGATGTTTTAGAGAAAATAACATTGATTCAAGGAGATGTAAGAGATCAAGACTTAGTGATTAAATTGGCTGAAAATTGTGATTACATATACCACCTTGCAGCTATTTTAGGAGTTGATATTGTTGCTGATAATCCCGTAGAAACAATGGAAACTGAGGTTGAAGGAACAAAAAATGTTGTATACGCAGCCTTAAAACATGGTGTCAAAAAAGTAATTTATGCTTCTACAAGTGGCGTTTATGGCCATTCAGCGATAGAGAAAAGTGTGGATGAAGACATTATGATTGACCCAAGAACGAGCTATGCCATGGCAAAAAGATACAATGAAATCTACCTAAAAGCTGTTTATGAGGAAAGAGGCTTAGAGTCTATTTCTTTGCGTTTTTTCAATGTATATGGACCAAGACAAGACGACAGAATGGTTATTCCAAGATTTTTTGAACAGGCTTTGAAAAATGAACCAATTACGGTTTTCGGAAGTGGTAAACAAACACGCGATTTTACAAGTGTGGAAGAAACAATCACTTCTTTGGTAAAATTGACTGATATCTCGAAGGGTGCCGAAATTTTTAATATCGCGAATGAAACAGAAATGAATATTTTGGAATTGGCCATTCATATTAAAGAGTTAACCCAATCCTCTTCTGAAATAAAATTGATAGAATCTCCAGCAAACCGATATGATTATGAAGTAGAACGAAGGGTTGGAAGTTCAGAGAAATTGTATAAAGCTACAGGTTTTAAACCCAATACGGATATTAGAATTGGATTGAAAAATTTACAAGAAAGTCTGTATCAAATTAATTAAACTAGCATGTCTAGCAAACAAAAAATACTCATTCTTCTTCCTGTTTTTGATTTAGGTGGAGCCGAAAAACAAGGCTACTACATTGCTAAATCCTTGCAAGATTCCGGATTGTATGACGTTGAAGTTTGGGCATTGGACAATGGTTCTGGAAATTTATGTTCTTTACTCGAATCGTCGAAATTGAGCTATACTAATTTGAAGATTCCTTTTGGTTCTTTTTATAACCGAAAGAAAAGACTGTACGTCTATTTACAATTTATCAAAGCGTTGAGAAAAGCAAAGATTAACGCTGTGATACCGTTTACCTACCACTGCAATGTATTGGCTGCTTCAACTTATAAGTTTGCAGGCGTAAAAAAATGTTTGTGGTTTCAAATTGCCATGGAGTTTCACATTCCTATGAGTACGTTTGAAAAGTTGGCGTTAAAGTTCAAGCCATTATACGCCTCCAATTCAAAAGCAGCAGGAAAATTTATTGCTGAAAAACATGGTCAAGATGCAAATGATGTTTCGTTTATTCCCAATCCCTTTGAGAAAATTACTGTAAAAACTGAAAAAGAAGATTGGCGATTAAAACTTGGTATTGCTGAAGATGAAATCATGTTATTCATGGCAGCCAATTTCTTCCCTGAAAAAGACCATGATACATTGATTAATGGTTTTCACATGGCACTAAAACAAAACCCGAGATTAAAGTTAGTACTAGCTGGAAGTCAAAATTATGTTGAACGGATTGACCGGATCAAAGCAATATGTTTTGATTTAGGATTGAGTGATCAGCAAGTAATATTTGTTGGGGCGTCCAACGATGTCCCTGGATTAATCAATTCATCTGACATTTGTTTGTTAACAAGTGTGAGTGAAGGTAGTCCAAATGCTTTGATAGAATATATGGGTTACGGTAAACCAATAGTTGCTTCAGCAATACCATCTATTACAGAGTTATTAACGCCAGAATATCCCTATTTTTTTGAAAAAGGAAACTGGAATGATTTGACTTTAAAGATTAACGAATTAGTTTCTGAATTATATACCCCAAAAGTATCTCGGTTGAAATTGTCAAATACAGAAAGAATTTTAACTGAATATACCATTGAATCTAATTTTAATGCTTTCCATAAACTTTTATCATTATGAATTCACCATTTGTGTCATTCATTATCCCTTATTTCAACGCTGGATCAACGATTCAAGAAACCATTGATTCCATCTTTAATCAATCGTATCCGAACTTTGACATTTGGTTGATTAATGATGGGAGTACAGACCCATACTCAATTGGGAAACTGAAAGAGTTTGAAGGCAATGAAAAAATTCATGTTCTCCATCAAGAAAATGCTGGGCCGAGTGTAGCTAGAAATGTAGCTATTGAAAAGACAAATGCTGATTACATATTGCCTATGGATGCTGATAATACTATTATTGAAACCTCTTTAAATCAATTTATTGAGTTTGCCAAAAAAAATCCTGAATTTGATGCTTATCATGGTGATATAATTTATTTTGGACAAAAAAATGACTATTTCAAAAGAGAGGATTACAACGATCTAAAATCCATTCTTGTAAGCCAAATTGATACATGTGCTTTAATTAGAAAGTCTGTTTTTGAAAAAGGAATATTTTACGATGTCTATTTGAGCAAACTAGGTCTCGAAGATTGGGAGTTCTGGATTAATTTCCATAATAAAGGTTTGAAATCTAAATATATTTCTTCCGCATTGTTTAATATGCGTGTAGAATTCTCATCTCGCACTTATCAAGTAGCAAACAAAAATTTGATTGAAATTAAGGACTATGTTTTCATTAAACATATTCGTTACTTATCAGAAAATTACAATACACTTTTTTACCAAAAAAAACAACTACTTGAAACACCCGATTATCGAATAGGTAAATTAATACTTAAACCATATAGAGTTATAAAAAAAATAATTAAAAATGCTTTTTAATTCTTTTAATTATTTGATCTTTCTCCCATTTACATTTTTTGTTTATTGGTTTGTTGTTTTTCGGAGCCTAAAAGCTCAAAACTTGTTTTTACTATTAGTTAGTTATTTATTTTATTCATTCTGGGATTATAGATTTTTAGGACTTCTAATTTTTTCAACGTTTCTAGATTATTTCACCGGTATTAGAATGTTCAAATCCAACTCTTCCATTCGGAAAAAAATTTGGTTATGGACTAGTATCACCTTGAATATAAGCTTCTTAGGTATTTTTAAATACTATAATTTCTTTGCTGAGTCTTTTGTAGAATTATTTAAAATAGCCGGAATAGAGATTGATATTTGGACACTTAATATTATTTTACCTGTAGGTATATCATTTTATACATTTCATGGTTTGTCGTATATTATTGATATCTACAAATCAAGGATAAAACCGGAACGGAATTTTATAGACTATGGAGTATTTGTTAGTTTTTTTCCATTGTTAGTAGCTGGGCCTATTGAACGTTCAACTCACTTATTACCTCAAATTAAAAGGGAAAGGAAATTTAATTCTCTTATTGCAACAGATGGATTAAGGCAAATTTTGTGGGGATTATTTAAAAAAGTAGTAATTGCAGATGGCTGTGCGGAATTCTCAAATTTAATATTTAATAATTTTAATGAATACTCAGGAATTGTCTTAGTTATTGGAGCTATATTATTTACTTTTCAAATATATTGTGACTTTTCGGGCTATTCAGATATTGCTATTGGAACTGCAAAATTATTTGGTATTGATTTATTGAAAAATTTTTCATTCCCTTATTTTTCAAGAAATATTGCAGAATTTTGGAGAAGATGGCATATATCTTTAACTACCTGGTTTAGAGATTACATTTATATACCACTCGGTGGTAGTAAAGTGAGCAAAATAAAAGTTATACGAAACACATTTTTAATTTTTCTAATCAGTGGCTTTTGGCACGGGGCAAATTGGACATTTATTGTTTGGGGCTTGTTAAATGCTATTTATTTTATGCCTTTACTTATCGGTAAAAAAAATAGAAACTATGTCGGCTCAACAGTAGCTGAAGGTAGATTATTACCTACTCTAAAAGAATTTGGACAGATGTTCATGACATTTGCGATTACTGTCCTTGCATGGGTGTTTTTTAGAGCTGATAATTTAAGTGATGCTTTTAAATATATCCTAAAGATTATTCAAGATATTTTTAATAAAAAAAGTTATGTTGAAGCATTCAATTTTACAATTTGGGAAATGGGAGTTGGTTTGCCGATTCTAATTATATTATTCATAATTATTGAATGGCTTGGAAGGTTTGATGACTTCGCTTTAGGTTCGTTTGTAAAACGATGGAAGCCCCCATATAGATGGGTGTTTTATTTTGTCATTGTCTTTTTGATTTTTCAATTTATGGGTACCGAACAAAATTTTATTTACTTTCAATTCTAAAGACTATGAAAATATTTCTTAAGAAGTTTTTTGTTTTTTGTTCAATCTTATTAGTTGTTTCTTCAATTGCTACATTACTACCTGCAACCCCTAAAACTTCTAAATCCTTGTTATTTGCCTTAAAAGACAAGGATCAATTATTGAATCAAACAAAAAAAAATAGAATAATCTTTATTGGTGGATCAAATCTTAGCTTTGGATTGAATAGTCAACTACTAAAAGATTCCCTTCAATTAAATCCAATTAACACTGCAATCCACGCGGGAATTGGTTTGAAATTCATGATCAATCATTACAAATCATTTATTGATTCAAATGACATAATAGTTTTAGTTCCCGAATACACTCAGTATTTCGATAATACTGCGAATGGTGGAGAAGCTCTTTTTAGATTGATATTTGATGTGAATTTATCTGAAATTTCACAATTAGATTATACTCAAATTAAACGAATTGTTCAATTTTTTCCAAAATTTGTTATTAGTAAATTTAATCCTTCAGAATATTTTGTTGAGAATAATAATGAATTACGAATTTATGATCGGTCATCTTTTAATGAATTTGGAGATGCCGTGGCTCACTGGGGTGATTCAGTAAAAACGTTTGAAACAGAAAATCTGAATGACAGTAAACTAAATAATGATGTTTTTCTAATGATTAAAGAATTCAGTAATTATGTCAAATTTAAAAACGCCAGATTATTTGTAAGTTTCCCATGTTACGACCTATATTCATTTATTAAAAATTCATCTGAAATTAATTTAATTTACAAAAATCTTTTAAAAACTGAAGTTTCATTACTTGGGGGCCCTGAACAATTTTCATTTGCGCGACAATATAATTATAATAGCCCCTACCATTTAACATTTCTTGGAGCTAATAAAAGAACTACATTGATGATTAAATTGATTCAAGAAAAGTTGGCAAAATGAATTACACAATCACAAAATTGACTTCTGAAAATCTACAAGATTTAATTCCAATCTATGCGGATGCTTTTGGAATTGAAGTGTCTGCTGACTTTCTGCGTGCGAAGCAACACACGTCATTCACTGGTTTTGAGAACGTAGGATTCATTGCACACGATGAACACAAGCAGCCCGCTGCCTTTTACGGTGTTTATCCGTGTATGGTTGAATATCAAGAAAAAAAATACTTAGTTGCCCAATCGGGCGACACCATGACACACAGCGCACATACCGGTAAAGGATTGTTCACGCAACTCGCACAAAAAACCTACGATTACTGTAAAGAAAATGGCTTCCATTTGGTTTTTGGTTTTCCCAATGAAAATTCATTTCCTGGGTTTATCAAACGCTTGGGTTGGTCGCATTTTGACAATATGACGCCATACTTAATTCGTGTAAGGTGTATTCCTTGGATTCGTTTAAAAAACACCTTTAAATTACCCCAAGCCTTACATTCGAAATGGTGCCATTTTGTTTTAAATCGAATGAAGAAAGGTAGTCCTTTTAAAAGTTCTGCAGTCAACTATGAAACACCGGTTGTTGATCATTCATCAGAATTCTTTGCTTATAAAACGTATGCAGAAAATTATTTAATTAACATCCATGGAATCAATGTGTGGCTCAAATTTGATGAAACCTTCTTATTTATTGGAGATATAGAAAAATGTAATGAAACTGATTTTAAAAAGACAATTAAAGCATTAAAGAAAATTGCTTTCAAAATGGGATTACCGCATTTACGGTTTCATGCAAGTTCTGGTTCGTGGGGGGAAAGTATGTTTAAAAAACATGGCGATCCAATGGAAGTGAACTATCCAATTGGAGGAATTAGTTTTACAAAAGACATCCCATTGGAAAAACTAAAATTTACAGGGTCTGATAATGATACATTTTAGGGGATGAACTGCAATAAAATGAAAAATAACGCCACTATTTTACCGAATATTACTTTTTTTAGATTTGTGGCAGCACTATGGATTGTTGTGTATCATTTTGGATTAAAGGTTACAACGATTCATGATAATCACCTTTTGAATTCTATTTTTAAAAATGGATTTCAGGCTGTTTCATTTTTTTATGTTCTTTCCGGATTTATAATGGCGTTTATTTATTATACTGCAAATTTGGAAAACAAATTTAATGTGTGGAAATATTGGAAAGCAAGATTTGCACGAATTTATCCAGCTTATTTTTTTGCATTCGTACTGAGTTTATTCGTCTATTTTTATTGGGGAAACAAATTAGATTTTATTCAAGCGATAAGTGAATTATTTTGTTTGCATACGTGGCGTATCGATGGGATGACAAGTTATTACAATTATCCCGATTGGAGTATTTCTGTTGAGTTCTTTTTCTATTTGTGTTTTCCCTTGATAATAAAAAGTGGGGTTAAATGGAATATTACTGTTTTAACACTAATTGCTGCTTCATTATGGATTATTACACAACTTTACTATAATTCAATACCCGTTCATTATCAAAAAACCTTAGAATACTTTCCGCTTCTTCACCTATCTTCATTTGTTCTGGGAGTATACGGCGGGATAATCTACTTTAAGTTTAACGAACAAATTTTAAGTGTTTCAAAATGGAAAGTAGCTGTTTTAACTTTTACCATTTTCTGTATATTGTATTTGATTCAGTTTTTTACAAATACAAAAGAAAATGTGGGTTTCTATTCTCCACTATTTTTATTGCTAATTATCCTATTGGTAACGGACAAATATTATTTAGCTCGATTCTTTTCAACCAGAATAGCAGATTTTCTTGGAGATATTAGTTACAGTTTATACATTTTTCAATATCCAGTTTATATTTTTTCAAAAATGATTTCTGATAAAATAAATTTTAATGTTGACAGTGTGTCTTTTTTCATGGCTTATCTCGTAGCTTTGGTAACAATTTCTGTATTAACTTATACCTTTATTGAGAAACCCTTTAGGAAATTTATCCTAGAAACAAAACGTATATGAACTGGTTCGAACGAAAAATTCTTGGTTTTTTTGTCAAAACAAATGGCATGTTTTCTAAATTATTCTTTTCTGGAAAAGGAATAATTTTCATGTTACATAGGGTTTTACCGGAGAACGAACGCAATCAATTCACCTTAAATAAAGACCTTGCAATTACTCCCGAAAAATTAGAAGAATATATTTTACTCTTTAAAGCGAAAGGTTATTCGTTCGTTTCTTTGGATGAAGTACAAGCTTGGCTTGAAAAAAAAACTACCATACGACAAAAATTTATATGTTTAACCTTCGACGATGGTTACCGCGACAACTTGATTTATGGCTTGCCCATTTTAGAAAAACACGCTGTTCCAGCAACGATTTATGTCACCAATTGTTTTCCAAATGGAACCGGCATTTTATGGTGGTATATCTTTGAAATACATGCGAAATCCGCCAAGCAACTAAAACTCAACAGCTCTAAAGGTCGATTTGACTTTTCATGGGAGAACAACGAGCAGGCGCATGCGCAATTTGGCAAGATCAGTGAAGCGATCAAATCCATTCCTATTTCGGAATTGCGAACTGTTCTTATGGAAGCGTTTGGAAAGACAGCACTTGAATTTGAAGAATTGTGTCGTTCTGTTTCTTTATCCTGGGATGAAATCGTCACTCTTTCAAAACACCCTTTAATTACGATTGGTGCACACACCTTGAAGCACATTTCTGTTAGACAACAAGCTATAACCGATGTTGAGAACGAAATGCGTTTATCAAAAGAGGAGCTAGAAAGCTATATTGGACAGGAAGTCAAGCATTTTGCCTATCCGTTTGGTGGAGCGTTTGACGTGAGTATTCGGGACCTTGAACTCGCACAAAGTGTAGGTTTTAAAACTTCAACGTTAAATCAAGCTGGAAATATCTTTCAAAGTAATCATAAGGCAATGCAAGGCTTGGCACGCATGCCATTGGGAAATAGTACCGATGATCAACGATTGAAATACTATCTAAATGGTATTTATCATTTCTCAGAGAACCAATTTAATTATACTATCAATATTATATAACAAATCTTATAAAAAAAATAAAATGAACATAGATGTTTCTATTGTAATGGTAAATTACAAAGAGCCCAAATTAACGCTAATTTGTTTAGCGTCAATTTACAAATTCACGAAAGATGTAAATTTTGAAATTATTGTTGTAGACAATAACTCTGAAGATAACTCTGAACAGTTAATTACATCGTCTTATCCTTTAGTAAAATGGATTAATTCTGGGTTCAACGCGGGGACATCTATTGCCTATAATATTGGGGTGAAAAACAGTAAAGGTGAATATATTCTAATAATTAATAATGATACCGAGTTTGTTGAAAACACCTTAAAAATAACATTAGACTATTACAAGGAATTGGAAAAAACAACAAAAGTTGGCATGTTAGGTTGTCAAATTATTGGTTATGACGATATCATTCAATACAATTCAAACACGCGCTTCATTGACTATAAACGATTTTTACGCGCAAATCCTATCGCGATAAAACTGAACGTATTTCAAGCTAAATTTTCGGATGAGGAGCGATTGTCTCTTCATTTAAAAGACCACCAACCTGCATGGATGGGAATTCCTTTTGGCTTGGTAAATTCAAAAGTTTTTTCAGATGACGCAGCATTTTTTGACGAAGATATATTCATGTATTTTGACGACGTTGAGTGGTGTCATAGATTATCCAAGTTAGGGTATCATCATTTTTTTACTACAAAAAGCACTGTTATTCATTATAATGGTGGAAGTATGGGGAATAATTTTTCTGGTTGGAGATATGGTCAAATAATTATTTCGGATTGGTTGGGGTTAATCAAAATATATGGTAAGGCTTATTTCTTATTTTGCATGTTCATACTTTTATTCAATATTACCTTAGATAATTTTTTTTATTTTATTAAACCTAGAAAAAGAGATCCCGAAATAAAAAAAATGATTGATTTGGATAGAAAGATGTTTTTTAAATATTTTCCAATTATTTTATTTTCATACTCTAAGAAAACATCCAGTGCAAAAAAATTCTTAAAATATGAATTATCATAACCCTATTTTCTACTTAACAAAAATTACTTAAATGAAAAAAATATTGATTACTGGTGGAGCTGGTTTTATTGGCTCAAGTTTAGTTCAAAGCTTAAAAGATAACTTTGAAATTTATGTATTAGATAATCTAGACCCTCAAATTCATGGAGAAAAAAACGATGAGTCATATACTTACAACAGCATAAAAAACAATTGTTGTTTTATTTATGGTGACGTACGTGAAAAAAAGGATTGGATAAAAGCTTTAGATTTCGGAATAGAAATCATTATACATTTGGCTGCACAAACGGGCACAGGCCAGTCAATGTATGAAGCCACAAATTACGCCAATTCAAATTGTATTGGAACAACAATACTGGGAGATCTTTTACAGCAGTATGAATCAATTGAAAAAATAATTTTAGCCTCTTCTCGATCAATTTACGGTGAAGGCAAGTATTTGGATGCGCTTGGAAACACAGTTTATCCAACTAGCAGAAATCCAATTGATTTAGGCAAAGGGATATATGATTGTTTAGATCAAAAAACGGGTGCTCCATTAATTCTTCAACCAACGGATGAAGAGTCAAAAATTCAACCAATTTCAACGTATGCACTAACAAAGTTTTTTCAAGAAAATTATTTAGAAAATATTTGTAAATCGCGAAACATTACTTTTTTCGGTCTTAGGTTTCAAAACGTTTATGGTCCTGGTCAATCTTTAAAAAACCCTTACACTGGAATTATCTCTATTTTTTCGCAAAGAATTAGAAAAGGTCAAGATGTATTTATCTTTGAAGATGGCCAAGAATCAAGAGATTTCGTTTATATATTGGACGTGATTAGTGCCTTAAAAAATGCAATCGACTATAACTCTTTAACGAATCAAATTTTAAATGTAGGATTTGGGAAACCAACTAGCGTGTTTGAAGTAGCATCTACGTTGCAAAATTTAATTGGTGTTGAATGTAAATTAATTAAAAATGGGGAATATAGAATTGGAGATATAAGACATAATTTTGCCGATATTACAAAAATTAAAAACACCTTAGCTTTTGACCCTAAATTCGACTTATATACTGGACTGAGTAACTTTGTAAATTGGCTAAATACTCAAAGTGAAGAACCCGATTTGTATCTTAAGTCATTAACGGAACTTAAACAAAAAGGGTTATTAAAATAAACAAAATCATGGGGTCAAATTTGATTAGAATGGCGGCTCATTCATATTAAATGACTGCGATAATGAAGGCTTTTTTTAATCAATTTTCAGGTCCAAAGTGAGTTGATATTCCTAATCAAAAGCAACTTTAAACAGACTAGAAACACAATCAAATTCAGCGCAATTTTTGAAAACATTTAAGAATTTATAGTTCACATGGGCATAGCATATAGGTTAAAAAAAATGTTTGGGAAAGAAACCTTTAATAACATTGACATTTCATATATAATTGAGTCAATAAAACTCATTGCCTCCAATAATCATAAGGTACTAGCGATCTGTTTGGAAAACACAGGAAGCTCTTTTTTAGGTGTTAAAAATGCAACATTGAATTTGTTTCCTCAAAACACAATTGTTTTACCAGCATATTATAGCAATATATGCTTGACGAATCGTCAATTCATCGAGCTATCCGACGCGATTATAAATTATGGATTCGATCAAGTGATTATTAGCACTCTGCCCAATTCGATGAGCACACTACTTGATTTGATCGCTGAAAAAACCATTGTTAAAGTTATTTTTCATGGCGCTTTGAGTGAATTATCGAATGAAACAAACGAGAAACAATTCTTCAAGATGATCGAACTCGCACAAAAAAATAAAATCAAAAAAATTGGCTTTGTGAAATCAGGTTTAGAAAGTTGGTCCAGTTCTCTCTTTTCGATTTCAACAAATCAGTTACAACTGAGACCAATGTCGCCGGTTATGCAAACCATGAACTTTAAAAAATCAAATAAAATTAATATCGGTATTTTTGGAAACACCTCGTTCAATAAAAATTTATACAATCAAATCGCAGGTGCTTTAGCCATAGAAAACGCAATAATTCATACTTCTTTAACCACAAAATTCACAGAATTTGGCTTTGATGACAGAATTATAGTTCATCCATTTATGGACCATTTAACTTTTGTTCAATTGATCTCACAAATGGATATTAACCTTCATTTATCATTTAGTGAAGGTATGGGAGGCCAAGTATTTACAGAATCTTTGGCAGCAGGCGTTCCATGTTTGACTAGCTATAATAATGAATACTTAAAACATGACCTTGAATTACAGCAACTTTTAACAGTAGAGCAATACGAGAATCCATGGCAAATTTCTAAGGCCATTGAGCAGATTATTAGTCTCGATTTGTCTTTACTCGAAAAAAGATTAAAAGACTATTCTTTAATCATCGAAAAAGAGCACGAAAATTTGTTAGAATCATTCTTGTCTAATTAAAGTAGATACAAATGAAAATTCTCCACATCATACCCAATCTCAAGAAAGGAGGTGCTGAGCGTTTGGCTTTAAATATTGTTTCAGAACTTCAATCGACCTCGAATATTGAAGTACAACTCATTACATTTCGTTCTGAAAATGATTATCCTTTTTTAAGTAATTCAATCAATTGGAAAGTTATTCCTTCAAACGTTATTCCTTCCTTATTAGGGAAGGCAATTATTGAAGTGCAAGACTTACAAGCTTACATCGATGCTTTTCAGCCAGATGTTATCCATTCTCATTTGTTTGAGACAGAAATGGTTCTCGCACATATTTCATTGCCAAAAAAAACGAAGCGAATTGTTCATTTTCATGATAACATTAAACAATTTAGAAACTTTCGTTTGTCATCACTTTTCAATAAATCTTCCCTTACGGAATTTTATGAAAAGCGAATTGTATTAAAGGGTTACGCTAAAAACACATCTGCAATTTGTATTTCAAAAGATACTAAGCAATTTGCGGATAAAGTTTTCCCTAGGAACATTACAACAACACTCTTGCACAATGCAATTGACTTGGTGCGTTTCCAATGCAATGATACACAAATTAAAAATAATGAAATAACGATCATTGGAAGTTTGGTAGATAAAAAAGGGCAACAATTGGCAATTGACTGTATTGAAGAATTAAAATCAAGAGGGGTTTTGGTTCGTTTAAACATATTGGGGGAAGGCCCTAACAGATCTATCTTGCAATATCAAATTGAGCAGCTACACCTGCAAGATTTTGTAACCCTTCACGGAAACGTTGAATTCCCAGAGCAATTTTTGCAAAGGAGCCGTCTGTATTTGCATACTGCAATCTACGAACCTTTCGGGCTCGTCCTCATTGAAGCAATGGCCTGCGGTTTACCTGTGATCTGCACAGATGGCAAAGGAAATCGTGATTTGATTAGAGAAAGTGAAAATGGATTTATGGTTTGGGAACGAAATCCTAAACTCCTTGCCGATAAAATCGAGATGCTTCTTAAAAATGAATCATTATACATTGAGATGAGTAAAAATGCATCTGTATTTGCAAGTAAATTTGGAATAGAAAAATATGTCAAATCTCTTTTGAAATTATACAATAATTAAGATATGTGCGGAATTGCAGGGATAATTGATTTTGGAAACACTTTAAAGGTGGATGAAACCACCTTGCGCAACATGGCGCATTCACTGCAATATAGAGGGCCAGATCAAGAAGGGTATACTTTTCAAAACGAACCTGACTTTTCATTCGGATTGGCACACAAGCGCTTAAGTATCCTTGATCTATCCGATGCCGGCCGACAACCCATGTGGAACGCAGAAAAAAACTGTGTAATCGCGTTTAATGGTGAGATTTACAATTTTCCTTCGTTAAAAGCCCGACTTGAAAAAGAAGGTGCTGCATTCAGCACATCCAGCGATACGGAAGTGATTTTGATGGCCTACCAGTATTGGGGAATCGAAAAAACGCTCCATGAATTGGAAGGAATGTTCGCTTTTACACTTGTTGATCTAAAGCGTCAAACTGTTTACGTGGCGCGCGATCGCTTTGGTGAAAAACCACTCTACTATCATTCAAAAAATAATTTTTTTGCATTTAGTTCAGATATTCGCTCATTTCATTCATTGGGCATCTCCCGAGAAATTGACCTGCATGCCTTAGGGTATTTTTTCTCAGAAATGTCAACCCCAATTGAACATTCGATCTACAAAGAAATAAAAAAGCTTCCACCTGCAAATTATCTGGAAATCTCAAAGGACGGTATGCTTCAAAAAGAATATTGGCGCTTGAACTATACAAAAAAAACAACGTTGAGTACGGAAGAAGTGATCAATCATACCGAAGTCTTGCTTGAAAAAGCTGTCCAAAAAACCTTGCTTTCCGATGTGCCTGTGGGTTGTTTTTTAAGTGGTGGTTTGGACTCTTCCCTTGTTTCATTGTATGCCGCAAAAAATTATTCTACCCAACTCAAAACGTTCAGTGTAGGTTTCGAGTATGAATCTTTTAATGAATTGCCTTATGCACGAGCCATTTCAAAGCAAATTGGCTCTGAGCACAATGAAATTATCTTAAACCCCGACGATTTATCGATTGTAGATGAACTGTTGAAAGAGTACGGTGAACCTTTCGCAGACTCATCGGCTATACCGACCTATTATGTTTCCAAATTCGCGGGTCAATCCGTAAAGGTGGCCTTGGGTGGAGATGGTGGAGATGAAGTTTTTGCTGGATACCGGACCTACAACCAAGGTCTGCGCATGCAACAATGGTACAAGAAGCGCTTTTTACATGTACCATTGACGCTTTTAAAACATGTCACACAGTCAGAAAAAGCAGATTATTTAGTGGGGGTAATGAAAAAAAATCCCGAAACCTTAGGGGGTGCTTTATACCGTAACATGGGATTTTCCCAAGTAGATTTAAAAGAACTGTTGAACGAGCATTTGTTTTACGCAGCACCAAAACACGAGCATGAGCGCGCCATTTCAAAAGCGCTCGAGGAAACATCGGATGTCTTTGATGTGTTGATGCATGCTTCTATAAAAACACGCTTGGTCAATGATTATTTGGTAAAAACGGACCGCGCAACAATGTTCAATTCCTTGGAATTAAGAACTCCATTTTTGGACAAGGATCTCATTGAATTCAGCACGAGCTTACCCTACGATTTGATCATGCATGGTGGTAAAAATAAATACATCACCAAAAAAATTGCTGAAAAGCACTTTTCGAAAGAGTTGATTTACCGAGAAAAACAAGGGTTTGGCATTCCAATTGGCCATTGGATGAAAAATGTTTGGAAAAAGCAGTTTGAAGAGGTTGTTTTTGAAAAGCAAACTGTTATCCCATTGAATTACGCATTCATTGAGCAAATTTGGGAGGAGCACTTGTCAAGTCGAAAAGACCATTCTCACCGCTTATGGATTATTTATGTCTTTCATAAATGGATCAAAAGCGAATATTCAGGATCTTGAAAAAGCAAAAAATACTCTATATCGCCAATGGAAATAGCATTCATGATGTTAAATGGATGTCCTTTTTTTCAACGCAACCTGAACGATACACGTGTTTCCTCTTGTGTGATACATTGTGTGTGCTGAATGACCAAACGAAATCCACCTTGGACGCGTTGAATATTCATCTCGTTGAGCAGATTCCCCCCTTATCCATCAAACATCCGCTAAAAAGTTGGCAGGCGATCCGTCAGTTTAAGAAAATGGTTCATGACATTCAACCCGATGTCATACATGTGTTGTTTGCCACACCGAATGCACTTTGGCTAAACTTTACGAAAAAACCCTCCATCATCACGACACGTGGGTCGGACATTCTGCGGGTAATCCCTGAATTGAAAGCACAAAAGGGCATTAAAAAACTCTACTTCAAGTATTTATTCTTTCGTTTCAAAAAGGCTTTTAACCAAGCACAGTTTTGCACAGGAACATCTCAGCCTCAAGTGCAGTCAATGAAAAAAACATTTTCTTTGACTGAACCGATATTGATACGCACTGGTGTTGATGTCAAAAAAATAATTGGTTCGGACTATAAGCTGTTTTTGCCAAACCAACTTCATGGAATACAGTATGTCATCTCACCTAGATTTATGTCGCCAATTTACCGAATCGACATGCAACTGGATGCAATTGAAAAATTGAGCGATCAAACCATAAAAGTCTTCACTTTTGTTTTTATCCGAGGGATACAATATGACGAAGCATACTACGCGGTTCAACTGGAACGATTGGAACAATTAAAAAAAGAAAAGGGAATTAACTCTATCGTTCTTGAATACCTCTCTCAAGATGAAATCGTTGCGGTCTTGAAGCATGCTCGTTTATGTGTCATGACACCACAAAGTGATGGAACTCCCAACTCTGCGCTCGAAGCAATGGCTGCAAGATGCCCGTTGATCCTGCCCAATTTACCCTACGATGAAGATCTCTTTTTGGATACATGTATAATGCTCAACCAAAACACCGCTGAATCGCTTGCGATCGCCATAGAGACCGCGATTTACGATTACCCTGAAAGTCTTATGAATCATGCAAGTCGGCAAGTTCTTGCAAATGGTGACCGTACGAATGAAATGTATAAATTGAACGAATTGTATGATTCAATTCATTGACACCTTTAATCAAAAGCTATTGAATCGAAGACGATTTTATTATCTTCGCCTTCAATGAAAAAACTACTCATTCTTGCCTACGACTTTCCACCCTATGTTTCTGTGGGCGGACTAAGACCCTACAACTGGTTCAGGTACTTGAAGGAGTATGGTATTGAGCCGATTGTAGTAACACGTCAATGGCAAAACAAGCACGGCAATCATTTAGATTATATCTCAGAAGGTTATTCAGACAAAATTGTTGTGAAGCATTCTGAGTATGGCATCAAACTTTGCACACCGTACAAACCAAATCTTAGCAATCGAATTTTCCTTAAATATGGGGAAAATAAATACCGCTTGTTTCGAAAAACCATCTCCGGATTTTATGAAGTGATGCAGTTTTTGTACCCCGTAGGTCCCAAATCTGAGATTTATGCTTCTGCTCGGACATACCTCAAAGAAAACAAAGTTGATGCAATCATTGCCACCGGAGACCCTTTTGTCCTATTTGCCTATGCCTCTCAACTGAGTAAGGAGTTTGGGATACCATGGATAGCAGATTACAGAGATCCTTGGTCGTACAATCAAGAACACCAGAAAAACGTTTTTCAAAAGACCTGGAACCGCTATCAGGAGAAAAAAAGTGTTTCCAATACCGCATTTATAACAACAGTATCCACGTTTGTTCATTACAAGATTGATTCATTGATCCCGAATAAACCTTTTGCGATTCTACCGAATGGATACGATCCGGAACTCATCGATGCAGTTAAAACAACGCCTCAGGCGGAAGACGAACTTAACATTGGCTTCGTAGGCACTATCTATGATTGGCACCCTATTGATAGTTTCTTGAGGACCTGTGCATTGTTCATCACTGAAAATACTGAAGCAAAATTGCACTTGAATTTCTATGGGATCAACATTCAGGATAAACTTGCTGAACGGGTAAAGGTGAATTATCCGAATCTAGAGGAACACATTACAATTACACCTCGCATGCCAAATGCCGAAGTGCTTCGCCTACTCGCATCCAATAATGTAGTTCTTTTGTTCAATTATTACTCCTACATGGGTACCAAAATTTTTGATTATTTGGGCATTAAAAGGAAGATGATTTTGTGCTACGCGGATGATAATGAAGCCAAAGCACTGAAAGAAAAATATTACAAAATAAAGGAAATTGAATCGGAATCGGGTCAGTTGCAAGCCGACTTGATCCGCAGCACGAATTCAGGGATCATTGTCGAAAATGCCAATCATTTAACGACTGTTTTAAGCGAACTCTGGCAGGAATTCCAATCCACTGGGAAGATTGCATGCGATTCTGTTGGCGTGGAAAAGTACTCAAGAAAAATCCAAGTGGAAAAACTTGCCGAAATCGTAAAAGAGCTCACGGCATGATCACCATCGTCGACTACCAAATGGGCAACCTGCACTCCGTAAAGCGCGCGTTTAGCCGTCTTGGCGTGGAAGTGAATATCACTACAAAACCAAGCGAAATTTTATCCGCAAAAAAACTCATCTTGCCAGGTGTTGGACATTTCGGAAAGGCCATGGATCATTTAAAAGAGACGGGGTTGCTCGAGGCCTTGAATGAAGCTGTGTTGGTCAAAAAAACTCCCGTGCTAGGGATCTGTCTCGGCATGCAATTGATGACCAACCAAAGTGAAGAAGGCGACTGCAAAGGGCTGGGGTGGTTTGATGCGGAGGTGGTTCGATTTCAGGTGAACGATACATTACAGTACAAGATCCCGAATATTGGTTGGTGTGATGTCATACATGCGAAAGAAAGCAAACTATTAAATGGCATAGCGTCTAACGATCCCTTTTATTTCGTGCACAGTTTTCACGCACGAACATCCGATCAATCGATTGTTCTCGGAACCAGTACGTATGAATCAGATTTTGCATGCGCACTCGAAAAGGAAAATATTTTTGGTGTTCAATTTCATCCAGAGAAAAGCCATCAATCGGGACTTCAACTTTTGAAAAACTTTTCTGAGCTTTAGTGACTGACGAAGAGTTACTAATGACGAATTACTAGTTACTGACAAATAGTTACTAATTACTAATGACTAGTTACTAGTTGGGGTGCGTGGTGGCTGCGCTGTAGGGGATGCGTGAGCTCTGACAAATAATGACTAATTACTAATGACTAGTTACTAGTTGGGGTGCGTGGTGGCTGCGCTGTAGGGGACAGGTGAGCTCTGACAAATAGTTACTAATGACGAGTTTGGTGGCTGAGGTGCGATAGCAGACTCGAAGCCACGAGTGACTAGTGGGGTTCATGGTGGCTGCGCCGCAGGGGACGCGTGAGGTTCTCGAAGCCACGGATTATTAATTATTAATTACTAATGACGAGTGA
>JBILBT010000176.1:0-6504 GCA_044353545.1 Crocinitomicaceae bacterium
AACAAAAACACAAGCCTAAAAAATTTGATGACCTATGATGATTGCGAATAATGTTCATTTTAAATGCGACGACTGCGGTGCCATACATTCTCGCGGTTCTTTGGCATCTGGAAATACCTTCGGTGCACAATTGTTCTGCGATGGAAAAACCATTTATCCGCATTTACCTGAATTTCCTGCCATAACAACCTGCAAGCGTTGTGCAAAGAATTTCTGGTTGGATCAACACACGAAATACGAGCTGAAGGGGGATGAAAACGAAGAGATTTATCCATCTGATTTCTTGTTGCTGAAGGAATATTCAAATGTCTTTAAAGACAAAGAGTACCGCAATGATACGGACGAACTGTTTTTGCGCTCCCGCATGCTTTGGAAATTTCACGACCCCTATCGTTATGAGGGAAGTGATGTGAGTTTCTTGCGCGAACTTCCTGAATATGTGAGTAATTTGGAACGGCTGATTGAATTATATGCCGCCGATGAAACACCTCCAGAAATCTTAATGGTCGCTGAATTCCACCGCTACCTCGGTCAGTTTGCGCAAGCCATCGCCTTGATTGAACCACTTTTGGAATCCGAGGTGGATTTTTTTGCCAAGATTTTATTGAAAAGAAACCAGCAAGCGGACGCTTGTGTCTTTAGATTGAGTGAGTATTAGTATGGGCTGTTCAGCCGGGAATCTATTTCTTGCGCGATCAAGACGGAAGGATAAAGCGATTGTTCTTATAGATTTGGGAAGAATAAGTGACAAATGAAGAAAGGCCATCCCGAGAGATAGCCTTTTCCATTGCATTAAAGCTGAAATTAGAATGCAGATGAATCATCTCTGCGGTCCTTGTTCTTGAATATATCGAAGAGGTCTTTTTTCATGTTTCCTGAGCTCTTTTGTCGTTCATATTCCACAATCGAATCGGACATATCTGCCATCATTGCAGAATATTCCACTTTATCGAATGACATGATATTTTCTCGTCGGATATTCAAGTCTTGTGAGGCACGAACAGCATCGAAGTCAGCGCCCAAGAAGCTGAAGGTCCATTTACCTGTTTCATCCAAATCTTTGATCATCTCGCCAATCAAAGGACGAGTATAGAATTTTGAGGCATTCTCGCCACCATCTGTAAGTACAACGATCACCACCGAAGCTTCATCGTTTTCAAGATCTCGGCCGTATTTTTCTTTCACGGCGGTAATCGATTTCCCCATGCCATCTAGTAAAGCCGTTAGTCCCCCTGGTTTATAATTTTCTCTATTTAACAAAGAGACATTTTCCACCGACTGGAATTTAATGATGTCCATCACTTCGTCTTCGAAATACGTCACAGAAACGACATATTCATTTTCTGGAAATTCAGTTTTTAAGCGTTGTAAAGTCAATAGTTGCGAGTTGAATCCTTCGATTGTTTGCGCTTCACTTCCCGCCATAGAACCACTTTGATCAACGATAAAATGGTAGATTGTTTTTTTGTTTTTCATGTTCTTGTTTTTAAAAGATGAATAGATAGTTGTTTGTGAAAGGAATACTGTTTCACCCATAAAATTTAACAGGCTGACAGATCCTTTTTAACAAATATCTATACATTGGATCCGGGAGGGAAATTTCTGCAAGGTTGCAATAGGGGGGAGGTATGACTAATAGCATATAGTCCTTGCTTGAACTCAGCTGCCCGCATCGAATGATTCTCTAAAATTTAACCAGATATACTTCTAATGGTCTACATTTTATTCAACCAATATTGCTCAAAAACTCAGTATAAACTAAAGTGTCTTTTACTTTTTCGATGTACCCGTAGAAGAAATAATGTCATTTACGAGATCAAGTATGACCAGAACTTGGTCTTCGAGAGAAACCGCATTGGAATTATTTTGAGTATCAGCTATATGAATGAATAGCGCGTTCCTATTTGCCAAATTAGAGGATAAGGATAAATAATAAATGTAATTGCAGAGGTAGGCACCGGCGTCATTAGAAATCCGGACAATACTTGGGTGCTTCGAACAAATATTTTCAAGAATTTGAATGTTCATCCCAGTTTTTATATCACTTTGATGTTCTATGATTGAATCTGTTGTTGGGTCCAATCCATTGACATCTTTTCCTTGACGTTGGTTCTTGGCTTGTATTTCAAGTCGCATCAATGAATCGTTGGTGGCAACACCAAGGTGTAAAACAAGATCCAGGTGAATACCCGAAAATTCCTTTTCAAACAGGAGCACTTCGTCATAAGATACACCTAATTCGCACCAATAAAGAGTATGCTGCGCTTCAAGATCAGTCATTTTTTCACGAAGCAAATTCATTGCTAGATTGCTTGGGTTTACTTTAAAGTTATTAAATGGCCCAAATGAAGTTATTAGAATTCTCATAGTTTAAAAGCTTTAAAAACCCGCATTCGATGCACATCGTCCTTTATAGTTCCATTCAAAACACTGTGGTTCCAATCTATCGTAAAGGTAATTGTAAAGTTGATTTGTTGGCCTTTAACAGAGTTTATTTGACGTATTGTTGCTTTAGCCATTTCATCATATTGACCTTCGCAATAGGAAATGCCAAGTACATCTCCTTCTGATAAAAGTACGTTTGCGAACAATTGTTTTTTTCTCTCAATGACATGCATGATTCCCGAAATTGAAGATTTCCCTGTCACTTGAATAAACCATGAAGATGTTAAATCGTGCCGACCATTGAGGTATGTAGATGGTATGATTGGAAGTTTTTCCAAAGTGTCAAAAATTCGAATAGGCAGTAAAGATTTTGAACGCATGGCATTGAACGAACCATTTAATGATTTGACCCTCCATTCTCCCTCAAAAATTTGCCCATCGTCGATAATTACTCCTTCATAATCCACTGACCATGTATTTTCCAAGATCATTGTTTTTCGATACGAAAAAAGAATATCATCTAAGAGGCTTCCTTCAATCCACGCCAATAAATAAGAATCCTCATAACCTTTGTCATTCCAAGTAGGATTGATAGGTTCTATTGATATTCCTATAAAATCATTCTCATCTTTAACTAAAAACATTAAATCATAGTAAGTCTTGGCTGTATATTGAAAATACCAACCTTGCCAACATCCCATGATGGAGTACATAGAATCATAAACAACCTTATCGGTGATGGGGATTTCTTCAAAAAAATAATTTAAATATCCTTTTAAAATTTCATTATCGGACAATGCAATTTGTTCCAATGCTTTAGTAACCCATTCAGGTCGGTCATCGCGAATTTTATCTAGTTTTTTGAATGCATTAAGATCTGAGTTACTCAACACATCAATAATTCCCACAACTTTTTTATTTAAAAGCTCATTACATACGTTTTGCTCTATTAGAACCGCCTGTTCATCATTAATTCCAAGGTCCTCTCTTGCCTGCAACAAATTCTCGTACTCATCCAATTCCAATTTTGAATCACTTAAAGCAGACCGGAGCATTTCTTCATAATTTAAATTCGCGTTACTTGAAGGCGCATCCGAAGGCTGATGAAACATGTCTTGATTTAAGTCGAGTTTCAAATAAGAATTAAAAAACCAATTACATATGCCAGCCAAATTACTTTCCACTATTTGGGCCTCTTGGATTGTTCGAGCGGTAAGGTTATCGTCAGGGTGCACGGTCATATTTCCAAAACGATTCACTGTTTCGAAAAGTAGCAATACTTCATGTGGTATAACGTTCCTTTTCCTAATACCCTCCAATAAACTTTGAAAGGCGATCTTGGCCGGAATATTTCCAAATTCACGTTTATATATTTCTCGTAGCATCGCTTCGGAACTGATTCTCGATTGAGAGCAGATTAAATCAGGTTTTTCTCTCAAACTAAACGCTTGTTTGATAAGATCAATTAACTTGTTTAAAATGTGATCGACGTTTTCTAACATGGGGTAAATTTAATGATTAATGAATATTTATTCTCTGGATTAAATTCTATCTCATTTTTTAAACAAGCAAAGACGGCGTTTCTTGATTGCAACGCTTGAATTTTAGTTTTGCTTACCTTTTTCTTGTTCGCTTGATACGTTTTGTAAAAAAGGTTCCATAAAAACAGGTGCTGACCACTAAGAAGAGAAATTTCCCACAATTCTATTTTTAATCAGTCAACAGCAAAACAACCAATTGATTAAATGAATATATTAACACGTTTTTGCAGAAAGACATTTTTTAAGATCAATCTGCCAATCACTGCGTTAATACATTGCAATATTTCTTTAGTCTTTTTTTAGATGCCTCAACACCTCGAACCCACCTACCTGCGATACATCTACGACGGACTTGTCAAAGGTGATCTCCATCCTGAAAATGCGGCTGAACTACCCGACGGACTTATTGGTCTTTATGATGAAGTGTTCGATGAGCGGAGACCAGTTTTGGAAAGGCAAAAACTTTTGCAGCGTTTCGCCATTTGGGCTTTGCTAAAGAAGGAGGTGAGCGTGGCCTTTGTCGCAGAGGTGCTGGATGAACCTGAACACGAAATCCAAGATTTCATTGCTACATACAGTTCGTGGTTCAATAGCCCGGAAAGTGGAAAGTACCAACTTTATCATGAGCGTCTGAAGGTGTATTTGTTGCAGAAGTTGAGCGAGGGGGAGGTGAGTGCCTTGCATGAAAAGTTGATCGCACGATTAGAACGGGCTATTGAAGAACAAAAAGCAGATGAGTTTGAGCGGTATGGCTTGGAGTTCATCACAACTCATTTGATAAATCATTCTATTCTGAATGGTTCTAAATTGAATCCTGATGAATACAAAAATAACTGCGATAGATTAAGTATGTTTTGTGTTGACAAGGATCATTTAAGAAGACAAATTGAATTAAGTAATGGTATTTTATGGTCAAGAGATTCTATATTCTTTACGATTACATTTTTTCAGCATATTCAAGTAACTATTCCATCTGATTTTTATGAAAGTCTTATTGATCTTCATAAAGATGAAGAATATAGAATAATTCGATCATTAAGCTTAGTAAGCCCTGAAAAATCTATAGATGTTTTTAATGCATTTAAGCATTCTTTGGATAATGGAGCAATTGATTTTCAAATAGCTGTTATTTTCTATTATCTAATAATTAAAGATGTTTTAGATGCTGTTTTTGAGGAAAAGGGTAGATTACTTGAATTTTTTACTAATGAGTTTAAAAATTATTTGTTTTCAAATAAAAAGAATGTATTTGAAGTTTTGCCTTCATATGGATTTTTAAGTATTCTAATCGAATGCAATAAATACATTGAGAATTGTTTTGAGGATTTTTTGCTGTCAGACTATTGTTTTATTGATCAAGATTTCGTTGAGCAAATAAGAAAAAATGAAATTAACGTCAAGAATTTACACAATCACATTCGAATATTCGATTCTCTGATTTCTCATTTTAAGAAGAATGATGATGATTTTTTGGCGAAAGATATTTTGGATTTAAAAATTTACACTTTGTTGAATTTTGACAAATCCATTGAAGCGATGGATTGTATTGATTTTGAAAAAAAACAAGGGTATTTCGATTCGGAGGATATTTTAGAAGTTGAAAGAACTATAACTGCATTTAAATCAAATTATCCTTCATCTAATACTTTGACGCTAGGATTTGAATTTGAATTGTCGGATTTTGAAAGATTCAATTTTTATACCTGGATCATTAATGTAATCGACGAACTGGAAAAAAATGATTTGGTTAAAGCGAAGAATCTAATGAATCAAATTGATTTCGATTTTGAGGAAATTAATGCATTAATTGAATTCCTTAGGTATCGCAATCAAACAAAACATCTGAAGTATATTATTGGTAATTCTAGATGTTTAATTGATCATAAATGGGACACCTCTTGGTGCGCTAGAATTTTTGAAAGTCAAAATGAGTCAGGTTCTCATGAAAGTCCTTATCGATCAAACCGGGAAATTGAAGATAACCATGAACATGATTTTACAGAAGAGTTGTTTTTTTGTACTAAAATCGATCTTGATGAAATTCAAAGAGGGAAATTGCTCAGCAAATTACTTAACGATTCATATAAGTATTCGAAACATGTAAGAGCAATTGCGAATTTGGTAATCTCGGTGATTTATTTTAATGATGGAGAAAATTTGAAATCAGACGACTACTTCGCTAGAACATTGAACTATTGCAGCGAAAATACTAGAACACTTCAAATCAATAAATTCATTGTATTCAATTTAACCAAACGTCAGCATTTTGAATTATCCTTTCAATATTTGAAAGACTTAAACGATGACGACAAGGCTGTTCAATCACAAGTGTTAATTCTGGAAATCATGAAAGTTTTAGGTTACGCTCAAGCTTTAAACTGGTCATACAGGCTTCTTGAAATTACTGAGAATAAACTTTTGGTTGAGGAAATAATGACCATTCTGAATTTGTATGGTAAGCAAAAAGATGCCCTAGACATTATTAATTCGTTAAGTAAATCTGAGAATAAATTTTATGCAAACCTCAGATTATGTGAACTCAACGAGGGAAATACATTTTACCGCAATGAAATTAATT
>JBILBT010000177.1:0-6488 GCA_044353545.1 Crocinitomicaceae bacterium
GCCTCTGGTAATGGAATTTGTCCCTCTGGTTTTTTTGTAGAAAGTACTTTCACACCGGCTGAACCTGCATTTCCATTGAAGTCATCAACAGCGCAAGATCCACCCAATTGTTCAGGCTGAATGCTGTTTGGCAACAATGAAATAATTGTTCGAGCAGCATTCACCTTAACATGTCCAAAGGCCTTCCCTGAAAACACATTCACCGGAACAGTTCCATCAGATGAAGGTATTCCAATTGCACCTGAAATTAGACCTGCCTTCAGTCGAACTGAAAGTCTTGGAGCAACTGCTTTCGCTACTAAATCGTGTGAGAAAATGATGGTGTTTGCAGAACAAGCATCTGCGGCAGTCGAAATGACACGCGTCAATTGTTGGTCATCGTCGCCATCAACTGAACGATCAATAAGCACTTTAGTTGCGCCATAGTTCCCAAGCGTAGACAATTGATCGGCACTTAATGAACCTGTTGTAATTACAGTTACATCACCGAGTTTTTTACCATAGGTAACGGTCTCAAATGCTGATTTGTGGAGTCCGTTTTTACTGTTTATATAGACTAATACTGACATAGCGAGTGGATTAAATAACTTTTGCTTCGTTGTGAAGGAATTCAACAAGTTGATCCATATTCGTCGGATCGATCATTTTACATGCTGATTTGGCATTCGGCATGGTATAGTTGACATAAGTAGTCATTTGGTCAATGGCAATCGGAGCAACTACTTGTAAAGGCTTTGTTCGAGCAGCCATAATCCCACGCATGTTTGGAATGCGTTGTTCAGCCATTCCTTTTGCACATGAAACTACTGCAGGCGTGTTTACTTCAACCACTTCGAGGCCTCCGTTGATTTCACGTTCCAAGGTTAAGATGTTCCCGATAACATCCAATTTTGAAGCAACTGAAACGAAAGGTTGATCCAAGGCTTCAGCAATCATACCCCCAACCTGCGAACCGTTGTAGTTAATTGTTTCTTTACCCGTCAATACCAAGTCAAAACCATTTGTTTTTGCATACTCAGCAATTTGCATGGCCGTAAAATACGCATCTGTTGGGTCAGCATCTATGCGAACAGCATCATCTGCACCAATCGCCAATGCTTTGCGAATTACCGCTTCATCACCTGCAGAACCTACAGAAATGATTGTCACATTTCCACCATTCGCTTCCTTGATTTCAAGCGCTCGTACGAGGGCATACCACTCATCGTAAGGGTTCACAATATATTGAACACCGTTCTCATCGAATTTCGTACTGTTGTCAGTGAATGAAATTTTCGAAGTAGTGTCCGGGGATTTGCTGATGCACACTAGAATTTTCATCGTGATTTTTTAATTTTTTATCGGGAGCAAATTTAACGATATATTGCAAATTTCATCGGCTATTTCTTCATGTATTAAACAATTGAAAAGATTATTTACTTAGTGTCAAAATGACACGAATAACTTTATTTCATGCCTTTGGCAATTTGTACGTGTGATTTTGTATTAAATTTGTCGCCTGCAAGCGCGGACAAAAACCGTTAAACATGAAGACAATTCAATTCAGAGAAGCATTAAGAGAGGCAATGTCCGAAGAAATGCGCCGTGACGAACGCGTATTATTACTGGGGGAAGAAGTAGCCGAATACAATGGTGCGTACAAAGTTTCACAAGGGATGCTCGACGAGTTCGGTCCAAAACGAGTGATTGACACACCAATTGCCGAACTTGGTTTCGCAGGTATTGCAGTTGGAGCTTCCATGAATGGCTTGCGTCCAATCGTGGAATTCATGACGTGGAACTTTGCCATATTAGCAGCTGACCAAATCATCAACAGCGCAGCAAAAATGTTGCAGATGTCGGGTGGTCAATACAACTGTCCAATCGTTTTCCGTGGCGGGAATGGTCCTGCAGGACAGCTTGGCGCTACACACTCACAATCGTTTGAAGCGTTCTATGCGCACGTCCCAGGATTAAAAGTCATTACTCCATCTAATCCATACGATGCAAAAGGATTGTTGAAAGCGGCGATTCGCGATAACGACCCTGTTGTTTTCTTGGAGTCCGAAAAAATGTACGGCGACAAAGGAGAAGTTCCTGAAGGAGAATACATCATTCCAATTGGAGTTGCTGATGTAAAACGCAAAGGAACGGATGTGACCATTGTAACTTTTGGTAAAATCATTAAAGTAGCACAAGAGGCGGCAGATGCTTTAGAGAAGGAAGGAATTTCAGTTGAAATCATCGACTTGAGAACAATCCGCCCACTCGACTATGCCACAGTGGTTGAATCTGTGAAGAAAACGAATCGTTGTGTGGTGGTTGAGGAGTCTTGGCCATTGGCATCAATTTCTTCTGAAATCTCATACCACTTGCAACGCTACGCATTTGATCATTTGGATGCACCGGTCATGCGCGTGACGCAAACAGATACACCATTTGCATTTTCACCAACCTTGATTGATGAAGCCTTACCAAATGTAGAACGCATTGTGAAAGCGGTGAAAAGTACATTGTACAGATAAAATTCAAATTTGAATAAAACAGTAGCCGTGAGAGAAATCTTACGGCTTTTTTTTGGCTGAATTTGTTTATTTTCGCTTCGACCAATTCTCTTTTGAATGATTCGCATTTTTGTCTTCCTGATCATCTTCTCGCCAATCTATATGAGTGCACAGAATTCGATTTGGGTAAAACCAAATGCCGTTTGGCATTATGACTATTGGACGATAGGCTGGTTTGGATTTATGAAAATTGAGCACAATGGAGATACAATCATCCAAGGAAAGAATGCCATGCATTTTGTGCTGACTGATTATGCTTTTACATACAATCAACAAGGACAAACAGTTCCATATGGTGTATTTCCAGCTGGCGACTTTTATACCTACTCGGAAGGTGACACCGTTTTTTATCTGCAAAACGACGCCTTTCAGAAATTGTTAGACTTTTCAAAGACAACAGGTGATTCATATAAAATTGGTGTAACGAATCCAAGTCCTTCGGATCAATGCAGTCCTGAATCATGGACAATGCTCACAGCCACAGGGACAGACGTGTATGGCTATCCCACAATTACAGTGGAACCATATCTCAATGCCAATCTCAAACTTAGCGGCACCTTTAACAATCGTTTTGGCGGCGATTATTTTCTTCCCTTGCTGCGGAGTTGTGATCCCAACATTATTTGGGAAGATTATATCTTCAGCTTCAGGTGTTTTCAGGACGACAGTTTAGCGGTAAATCCCTCTGGCGTTGAATGTGAATACATGTTGACACATGTTGGGTTGAATGCGGTGGAAGATCACACCTTATATATTGGTCCAAATCCTACGAATGGAGATATATATATGCAATCAAATGAGCAGCTCAGCCGAATTGAATTGTTTACCCTCGCAGGTATTCGAGTGCAAACCCAAGAGGTGCATAGCTCCAGCTGTATCTTGGAAATGTCTAAGTTCGAACCAGGACTTTATGTATTGCATGTTTATGATGAGGAAGGCAGGTGTTTTACACGTCGAATTGTACTTGAGTAGTGGAAGAGTATATTTTTTTAATTCGTAATTCGTAATTCGTAATTGTTCATTTTTAGTTCCCTTCATCAAAAGTCCCTATTTTTGGGCAATCCAGCGTTGAATCATTTTTTTTTGAGGAAGATGTCAACACGATATTGTGAAAAACACGCATTTTTTTCGAGATCCCCTTGCTTTGTATTATAAATCTAGTATCTTTGCACCCCTCAAAGTGCGTTTGGGGCAATTTTATATTATTATTAATTAAGAGTATTTTATGCCAACTATTCAACAATTAGTTCGCAAAGGAAGAACAGCGGTAGTCAAGAAGAGTAAGTCTGCTGCACTTGATTCATGTCCCCAGCGTAAAGGGGTGTGTGTTCGTGTATACACAACAACACCAAAGAAGCCGAATTCGGCGATGAGAAAGGTTGCCAGGGTACGTTTGACCAATGGAAAAGAGGTCAATGCATACATCGGTGGTGAAGGTCACAACTTGCAAGAGCACTCATTGGTGCTCGTGCGTGGTGGAAGGGTAAAAGATTTACCAGGTGTTCGTTACCACATTGTTCGCGGAGCTGAAGATACAGCTGGTGTTGAAGGAAGAAAACAACGTCGTTCTAAATACGGAACGAAAAGACCTAAACAGAAATAATAAATCCTTGAAGAGATGAGAAGAAGAAAAGCCAAAAAGATAGCGATTCTCCCGGATCCAAAGTTCAACGATGTCGTAGTAACGAAGTTCGTGAACAACCTCATGCTGGATGGGAAAAAGAGTTTAGCATTCAAAATATTCTATGATGCATTAGAGATCGTAGATAAAAAATTAGAAGATCAAGAAGGTTTGGACGTTTGGAGAAAAGCATTGGAAAATGTAACTCCAAGTGTAGAAGTTCGAAGCCGCCGTGTTGGTGGAGCGACTTTCCAAATCCCTACACCTGTGCGTGAAGACCGTAAGGCCTCACTGGCAATGAAGTGGTTGATTGGGTATTCGCGTCGTCGAAACGAGAAGACAATGGCTGGGAAACTTGCTGCTGAAATTATCGCTGCATCGAAAGAAGAAGGCGCTGCTTACAAGAAAAAAGAAGATACATTAAGAATGGCTGAGGCAAACAAAGCGTTCTCACATTTTAGATTTTAATCACTATGTCAAGAGATCTTAAATTCACACGTAACATTGGTATTGCTGCTCACATTGACGCAGGTAAAACGACAACCACTGAGCGTATTTTGTATTACTCGGGTGTAAATCACAAAATTGGTGAGGTACACGAAGGTGGTGCGACGATGGACTGGATGGAGCAAGAGCAGGAGCGTGGGATTACCATTACTTCAGCGGCAACGACAGTAGGGTGGCTTTACCGTGGTACTAAATACCATATCAACATTATTGACACACCAGGTCACGTTGATTTCACTGTTGAGGTGAATCGTTCTTTACGTGTATTGGATGGTTTGGTGTTCTTGTTTTCTGCAGTTGATGGTGTTGAGCCACAATCCGAGACAAACTGGCGCTTGGCTAACAACTACAACGTTCCGCGTATTGGGTTTGTAAATAAAATGGATCGTCAAGGTGCTGACTTCTTGAATGTGTGTAGGCAGGTGAAAGAAATGTTGGGCAGCCATGCTTTGCCACTACAAATCAACATTGGTGAAGATGACAACTTTAAAGGAGTAGTTGACTTGATCAACTGGAAAGGTATTGTTTGGAATGACGCTGACCAAGGAATGACATTCAGTGAAGTAGAAATTCCTGCTGACATTATTGATGATGCGCGCAGATTGCGCAGTGAGTTGTTGGAGGCAGTAGCGGAATTCGATGAGAGCCTGATGGAAAAATTCTTTGAAGATGAAAATTCATTGACTGAAAGAGAAATTCTTGATGCATTGCGTCAAGCAACAATCTCCGGAAAAGTCGTTCCAATGATGTGTGGTTCTTCATTTAAAAACAAAGGAGTTCAAGCCATGTTGGACATGGTTATGGAAATTCTTCCGTCGCCATTGGATATTGATGCAATTACTGGAATTAATCCTAAGAATGATGAAGCAATTTCGCGTCAGCCATCTTATGATGAGCCGTTCGCAGGTTTAGCTTTTAAAATTGCAACTGACCCCTTCGTTGGTCGATTGTGCTTTACACGTGCTTACTCAGGTAGACTACCTGCAGGATCTTATGTCCTGAATACACGTACAAACAACAAAGAGCGCATCTCACGGATCTTCCAAATGCACGCCAACAAGCAAAATCAAATTGATGAGCTAGGTGCAGGTGATATCGGTGCCTTGGTTGGATTTAAAGACATTCGTACAGGAGATACATTGTGTGCTGAAAATGCACCAATCATTCTTGAATCGATGAACTTCCCAGAACCAGTTATCGGAATCGCAATTGAGCCAAAAACTCAAGCGGATCAAGATAAATTGGGTATCGGATTGAATAAATTGGCTGAGGAAGATCCTACGTTCCGTGTGAATACTGACGAGGAAACTGGTCAAACAATTATCTCTGGAATGGGTGAGCTTCACCTAGAGATTATCGTAGACCGTTTGAAGCGTGAGTTTAAAGTGGAAGTAAATCAAGGTGCGCCTCAGGTTTCTTACCGTGAGAACATTACAGCGACAATTGATCACCGTGAAGTGTTCAAAAAACAGTCTGGTGGTCGTGGTAAATTTGCCGATATCGTTGTGAAAATCTCTCCTCAAGATAATGAAGAGAAAAAAGGTCTTGAGTTTATTAACTCGGTTAAGGGAGGTAACATTCCACGTGAATTTATCCCGTCAGTTGAGAAAGGATTCAAAGATTCAATGAAAAATGGTGTATTGGCCGGCTTCCAAATTGAAGCAATGAAAGTTGAATTATTGGATGGTTCATTCCACGCTGTCGATTCAGATTCATTGTCTTTCGAATTGTGTGCGAAAATGGCATACCGTACAGCATTGAAAAATGCGCGTCCAATTCTTCTTGAGCCAATCATGAAGATGGAAGTGGTTACTCCA
>JBILBT010000381.1:0-6476 GCA_044353545.1 Crocinitomicaceae bacterium
TCCACAGTTGTCAGCAGTGATTGGTGTTCCTAGGTTGACATTAAAGGAAGCACAGCTTGCATTGGCTTGAACAGTAAGCGCTCCAGGAGCAGAAATTGTAGGCAATGTATTGTCGGTAATGCTTACATTTTGACTTGCAGTTGATGTATTTCCTGCAGCGTCAGTTACCGTCCATGTTACTATAGTTGTTCCAAGAGGGAATGTTGCTGGAGCGTTATTTGAAACAGAGGCTACAGCGCAGTTGTCAGATGTTGTTGGTGTACCTAGCACAACGCCAGAAGCATTGCATGCTGCATTCGCTGCAGCATTGACAGCAGCAGGTGCAGTGATCGTTGGTGTGCTGTTGTCAAGTACAATCACGGTCTGTGTCGCTGTTGACGTATTTCCATTTCCATCTGCGAAAGTCCACGTAATTGAGTAAGAGCCTTGAGAGGTATAAGTCAATGGATCTGTTGTCGTACCAGTTACTGACCCTGAGCAATTGTCGTTTGCCGTTGGTGCAGTTACGGTTATCGAGCAAGCATCTGATACTGTTGCTAATGTTGGCGCAACAGGAGGGAGATTGTCATTCACGGTAACGGTAAATGAGCATGTCGACGTATTGCCGGCAGCATCAGTTGCCGTATAGGTCACTGTTGTTGCTCCTGTAGGGAAGAACGATCCTGGTGCATGTGTAGAAACAACAGCAACCGCCGGACAGTTGTCCGAAGTTACAGGCTCAACCCATGTCACAACAGCTCCACACCCTGTGGCTGAAGCATTAGAAGTGATGTTTGCCGGACAGTTTGTGATTACAGGAAGTTCATCATCCGTAATGGTAATGGTAAATGAAGCACTGATTGAATTTCCACTCGCATCTGTGAGACTGTATGTTTGTGTTGTCACCCCAACAGGGAAGATCGCACCACTTGTTAGATCTGATCCGTCGGTTTGACTCAAAACAGCGCCACATGCATCAAAGAATGTCGGAACGGCATATGTGATTACACGACCACAAAGTCCATCAACAGCAGTTTGGGTAATGTTCGCAGGAACAGTTGCAAATCCTGGCGCTATGTTGTCTTGAATAGTGACAACAGCTATACATGTCGCTGAATTTCCGTTGACATCAGTAACAGTCAAAGTCACGTTGTTCGCACCTGAATCGAAACAGCCAAAAGTTGTTTGGGATAGGGACAAGCTAGCAATTGCACAGTTGTCTGTGGAACCATTATTAATTTGTGCTGGGGTGATCGTTGCCACTCCTAAAGCATCAAGCAGAACAGTAATGTTTTGACAAACGACCGTTGGAGCAATGATGTCTTGAACTGTAATGGTAGAATTACATGTTGATGAGTTCCCATTGATGTCAGTTACTGTCATCATGATTGGATTCGTTCCAACATTTGCACACGTAAATGCAGTCTGCGAAAGTGTCAATGATGCAATACCACAGTTGTCTGTAGATCCGTTGTCAACTTGTGCAGCTGTAACAGAAGTATTGCCCGTTGCGTCGAGTTGAATCGTAACTCCTTGGCAAAGTGCACTCGGATTTTCGTTGTCTGTAACGGTTACAGTTTGAGTTGAGGTAGCTGTATTTCCTGAGCCATCTGTTACGGTCCATGTCACAGTAGTCGTTCCAGTTGGGTAGCTTACAAGTGCATTACTCACTAAAGAAGCTACAGAACAGTTGTCTGCTGTTATAGGTGTACCAAGTGCAACAGCTGATGCGCTGCAAAGTCCTGGATCCGTATTTACACTCACATTTGCAGGTGCAGTGATCGTTGGGTTTTGATTGTCTGTAACGGTCACCGTTTGCGTTGCCGTGTTTGTATTTCCAGAACCATCAGTTACGGTCCAGGTTACAGTTGTTGTTCCGAGGGGGAAAGTAACGAGTCCATCATTTACAGTGGATGCCACCGAACAGTTGTCTGCTGTGGAAGGAGTGCCTAGTGCAACACCAGTAGCCGTGCACGTTCCGGCATCAGCAAATACACTCACGTTTGCAGGTGCTGTGATTGTCGGATTTTGGTTGTCACTTACGGTTACTGTTTGCGTAGCTGTGGCTGTATTTCCAGAGCCATCGGTCACTGTCCAAGTCACTGTCGTTGTCCCCAATGGGTAGGCAGTCAATCCGTTATTTACAGTTGAAGCTACTGAACAGTTATCAGCAGTTGTCGGAGCCCCTAGTGCGACTCCTGTTGCCGTACATGTTCCAGCATCAGCAAATACATTGATGTTTGCTGGAGCAGTGATTGTTGGATTTTGGTTGTCTGTAACGGTTACTGTTTGCGTTGCTGTAGCGATATTTCCACTACCATCTGTTACAGTCCATGTGACTGTTGTTGCTCCCAATGGGAAACTAGCAGGGGCATCATTTACAGTCGTTGCTACCGAACAGTTGTCTGTAGTTGTTGGTGAGCCAAGTGCCACGCCAGATGCTGCACAAATGCCCGCATCAGCATTTACAGTCACTGAGGATGGAGCTGTGATTGTTGGATTTTGATTGTCTGTAACGGTTACAGTTTGTGTTGCAGTAGCCGTATTTCCAGAACCATCTGTTACGGTCCATGTTACGGTTGTAGCTCCCAATGGGAAGCTTGCAGGAGCATTGTTTGTGGTACTTGCTACTGAACAGTTATCTGCTGTTGTTGGTGTGCCAAGTGCAACACCTGTTGCTGCACAAGATCCGGCATCAGCCACTACACTTACTGCACCAGGTGCTGTAATCGTTGGATTAACAATGTCTTGAATCGTAATCAACACATTATCCGTTGCTGTACATCCATTCAAGGTAGATGATAGGGTGAATGTCGTTGTTGTTGGAACAGTAAAAGAAGGAGTTAATGAGGTTGATGTAAATCCAGCTGGGGTTGAACTCCATGATGCAGGAGGTGCAGCTGCGCCACTGATTACTATATTGTCAATGTACCAATTGTTTATGTTCCAAACATCCCCGTTGAAACGGAAACGTAAATAGAAAACTTGGTTGTTAACTACATTCAGGTTAACTCCACTCACAGTAGATGCACCAATACTCGCTGTGGGATTGATTGTCCAAACTGGAGTCCATGTTATATTGTCTATGGATACCTCAGCGCTCAATGCATACGTTCCCGTGAAGTGATCTACATTGTGGTTGAAGGACATGGTTAATCCACTGTAACCTGTTGCTGTAATTACCGGAGAAAATGCACTAGCGTCGATAAATGTTCCCGCTAGACCACTAGACCATTGGAACATTGCTTCTGGTGAAGCACCACCTGCATTTGCGGTGGCATTTACAAGCCAGCGCACTGGATCATTGGTCGTCCAGTTGATCGTGCCGCCAAAATTCTCACTGAAAACATTTGAAGTTATTGGTGCAATTGTTCCCGTGAGGTTAATGTTTCCTGGGCATTGTGTTTGGTCAGGCCCAGCATTCACCACAGGATTAGGATTCACCGTAATAGTTATACTTGCGCAGTTGGTACTCCATTGTCCTGCATCAAAATTGCGAGCATAATACGTTGTCGTTACAATAGGTGAAACGGTCAATGTATTTCCAGTCCCTATTTGTCCAGTTGTTGCACATCCTCCAGTGAACCAATAAACGGTTCCAACGGCGCCATTGGCATTCAACAAAGTATTTTGGCCGTTACAGATAGTTGTCGCACTTGCCGTGATTGAACTCAAATCAGCTGTTGCTGGTGCTGTACAAGAAAGTGCGAGGTTGAAGGCGTTATTCGTGCTGAATCCATGAACAAGGATGTAATAATTTTGGCCAACGACTGAGGTCCAAGTAAAAGATGCAGATGAGGTCGCGCAAGCGGGCCCAAAGTCATCAACACCTCCTACACAAGTTAGCGTTGAACAATTGGGTCCAGAGAAAACGCTGATTTTACTATCCCAAACGGTTCCGCAAAGTGAAGCGGTCATGATTTGTCCGTTACCAGGAACGACATACCATACTCCGGGCATCGTTTGACTGGTTCCACAAAATCCATTTTCACCTGTTCCAGAGTTTGTTGCATTGATTGTAGTACCTGCTAATGTTGCACCACATGAAATAGATGTTGCACTACATACCAAATCATTTGGTGGCGCAACAGCTGCTGTAAGGCACGTTAGTGCAAGGTTGAATGCGCTTGTGGTTGAATATCCTGAAACATTGATCCAATAGGTAGTTCCTAGGGTTGATACCCAAGAATAGGAGGCGGACAATCCCGCACACGCGGGCCCTGCATCATCATTACCACCAATACATGTAAGTGCCGTACATGTTGCCCCTGAATACACCTGAATTTTGCTATCCCAAGCTGTTGCACACAAAGATGCAGTGATCGTTTGGCCTGTTCCGACAAACCTGTACCAAACACCGGCACTGCTTTGAGTAGTTCCACAAAAGCTTGTCCCCTCGTAGGTTCCTGTAGAAGTTGCATTTACAGTTGTTCCTGCTGTGGTTGAACCACAGGTAATGGTTGTAGCGTTACACGCCAAATCATTGGCTGGTGCAGCTGGAGCCCCTCCGATACAGCAAACGCTGCGGGTTCTTAACGCAGTTGAATTCCCACATGCCGCACTCGTATGCGTGTAAAACCTTACCGGTCCTGTAATGGTGGCTACCCAAGTAATTCCTAGTGCTCCACCAACGCCAGAGGTGTATGCCGGGGCGCCTAAAGTATTGGAGATAGTAATGAAATCAGTCGTATTTGAACTTCTAAATCGGTAGGTGTTTCCAGCAGTAACATTCACTCTTGAATATTCACCCGCATAACCTAAGGTTGTGATGTTTTGATATGTACATGTTACGCCACAAGTTGGAGTAAATGCTGCAGTGGGATATAGGCCATAGGTTGCCCCCAAACATTGAGCCTTCAGACTATTGCTAAAAACAACCGTGCTTACTGTTGTTAAAATGAGCAAACAGACCTTGAGTCTTGAAAGTATTTTTGTTGAAATCATGGTTATTGATTTGAAAGGTTAGTGAGGAACTCTTCCATGAACACGAGCAATGTGTTCGAGTTGATAGGGTTGTTGATGTGAACGTAAACTCTTGATGCATCCAATCTTTGGTCGACGACACAATCACCACAGATGGAAGTAATTTTCATTAAATATTGATCAGTCATTGAAGATGGCAGTTGATTTTGCAACATGAAACTGCGAATCTCTCGATCGAGAGTCATGATCTTCGTTTGGATGACGTGCAGTTCTGGATTATCATTTTTCTGATATTCCAATTTGGCTTTTTCAGTCGAGCCACTTGAATTAGACGAATTCATAACTGTTCGTGTCTCGGATTGTCCAAAGGATAGATTGGAGCCACTTACTAGAAAGAATAGAATGATTGCTGGGAATGGATTTCGGATGAAACCATTTTCCAAAAGGGTCTTTTTGACCGACTTTTGCTTGTACATGAGCAGTGTAGTTTTAAAGTTTTAGCGTCTTAACAAAACGTCTTGCAAATCGGTATTCATGCAGTATGTTAAAACCATGTAAACCTAATTAATATAAAGATCAAAAACAATGGGTAATATTCATTCATTAGGAGGTTTTGTTCAGTCAAAAGTGGTTTTTAATCAAAACTAGAAAGGTTTGAACCTTTTAAGAAAAATGGAAGAGGTAAGCACCGAAAATAGACGCTTAGATACCCTAAAGGATTCATTGTCCGAATTGAACGGCTATATTTCTCGTGTAAGTTGTAAGGAAATTCATTCAGTTTTTCGAGAAATTTAAATGATTCTGAACTGAAGAATTTTCTCGATTAAGGCCAAACATTTTTTTTAGATACGTGTGTATTTCCAAAGGATAAAATCTATCCTCAACACTACTGAGCAGTGTTTTATCATTTAATTTTTATTGTCAAGGAGTGGACTGTACATCATGATGGCATTGTTCTCACTGACCAATTCAACGCTTGATTCATCCGAGTTTAGCTCTTTTATCCGTTTCCAAATGCGGTTGTGGCGCGTATATCCTCCCCACCATTGCTGAGAAAAGTGATGGTCTGTTTCGAAAATTTCAAAGGAAAGGTTTGTTGCTTTGTCAGCGCGAATGGAACCATGTAGATCCGTTTCATCGAGCCAAAGGTGAATTTGAAAGGTCTCCGTGGTGGTGTTTGTAAATTGCAAGTCGACATAATTGAACGAAAGTGTTGCGCCACAAGCAAAAGGAATGGTTCGGTTCACATCGGGAAACACGTCAAAACCGTGTCGCCAGCGTTCGGTAATGGTGAGGGGCGAATGAAGTACCATCCAATACACTAAATTGCCAAGTTGACAAAGCCCGCCTCCAATGCCTTGGGAGACCTTGCCATTTTCTAAGGTTAATCCTTGAAGGTAGCCCTTGGATGCGCTCGTTCGTCCTACATTCTTCCAAATGGAAAAAGTTTCACCAGGTTGAATAACGATGCCATTGAGTCGTTGAATGGCGATGCGCAGGTTGGTCACTTTATTGTGTTGGAGTACCATATCGACATCCTTCAATGGTCGAAGAAGCATCGATTTGTGTGAAAA